>DUCI01000031.1 GCA_012959905.1 Methylococcaceae bacterium
CCTTTAAGCATTCAGGCACTACAGAACCCTAACTGGACTGCTGTTCAGAAAGACTTAGATTGGTTAAATCAAGACAACCACTACTTAATAACCCTCAAAGACCCACACTATCCGCCATTACTTAAAGAAATCACTAATCCGCCCCCCTTACTCTTTATTCACGGTAACCCGAACTCGCTATGCACCCCTCAATTGGCCATTGTCGGTAGCCGAAACCCATCGATTATGGGTTTAGAAACTGCACATCAATTTTCAAACTCACTGGCTCAACTGGGGTTCACCATAACCAGCGGACTAGCTCTCGGCATCGATGGTGCTTGCCACGAAGGGGCGCTCAGCATACAAAAAGAAACCATCGCTGTTATGGGAACAGGACTTGATCGTATCTACCCCGCGCGACACCATACTCTGGCTCAGAAAATAACCACGCTAGGCGCACTGGTTTCTGAATTTCCTATTGGTACACCGGCCAAGCCCCAACACTTCCCCCAAAGAAATCGCATCATTAGTGGTTTATGCTCAGGCCTTTTAGTCATTGAAGCCACAAAACGCAGTGGTTCACTAATAACCGCTAAAATGGCTCTTGAACAAAATCGAGAAGTTTTTGCTATTCCTGGCGCGATTAACAATCCATTAGCACAAGGCTGCAACGCACTCATTCAAGAAGGCGCTAAGTTAACAACTCACTGCCAAGATATTCTGGAAGAATTTAACATCCGTCCTGATTTTACCCCAAACACTTCCCCTCAACCGGCCTTAGATACACTTTCCATCAGTCAAAAAAACATTTTAGAAACCGTTCAATTTAATCCCACTGTTATTGATACTATTGTCGATCACACCAAACACCCGACCCATTTAATTCTATCAACTTTATTGCAGTTGGAAATATTAGGCTTCATTTCATCAGAGAATGGATTCTATACCCGCCTAAAATAACTGGAACGTACTAACAAAAACCGTGTCATAATATCTCCATGAAAGAAAATATCTTTGAAGTTTTAATGTATTTATTTGAGAACTATCTAGAAGAAGTCGACGATGCTTTAACCAATTCAAACAAAATAAGAGATGAATTGCTTACCGCGGGCTTCGAACAAACAGAGGTCGACAAAGCTTTTGAATGGCTAGAATCTCTCTGTGCAGAGAATACAGTTCATTGCCCAACAAACTCTTCTTTTCGGGTCTTTAGTACACAAGAAGCAGCCCGTTTAGATACGGAATGCCGTAATTTTATTATTTTTCTAGAACACGCTGGGATTCTGTCCTCAACTAACCGTGAATTAGTGATAGACCGATTAATCGCGCTTGATAATGAAGATATTTCATTACAAAAATTACAATGGGTTGCTCTAATGGTCTTGCTGAGTCAACCCGATGAAGAAGCCGCCTTTACTCGGATGGAAAATATAATTTACGAAGATAGCTCCCCCTATTTACACTAAAGGCATTGTGGGGAACTACACACAAACTTGGGTGTTTCATTTTATATTTCATCAAAAGTCTCTGGACTTTACCCCTTTGAGTTCTTTATTATTCGCAAAACAACCAACGGTCCATACAGATTATACCCATGAGCAATAATCTCGTCATCGTAGAATCACCGGCAAAAGCCAAAACAATAGAAAAATATTTAGGCAAGGATTTTCATGTCCTTGCCTCCTATGGGCATCTTCGTGACCTCATTCCTAAAGAAGGCGCTGTTGATACTCAAAATGACTTTGCAATGAAATATGAAGTCATAGAAAGAAATCAACGACACGCCCAAGAAATATCAAAAGCTGCCCGCAAAGCAGACGCACTCTATCTTGCCACTGACCCCGATCGCGAGGGCGAGGCAATTGCTTGGCACCTGTTAGAACTCCTAAAAAACAAAAAAATCCTCAAAGAAAAGCCCGTTCACCGCATAATTTTTCATGAAATAACCAAAAAAGCAGTCACTGAGGCGGTAGCAACGCCCCAAAAATTATCAATAAACATGGTGAATGCTCAACAAGCACGACGTGCCCTAGATTATTTAGTGGGCTTTAACCTATCCCCGTTGTTATGGAAAAAAATCCGTCGCGGACTGTCTGCTGGACGCGTACAAAGTCCAGCGTTACGCATGATTGTTGAGCGAGAGCTAGATATTGAAAAATTTGTAAGCCGAGAATACTGGTCTGCAAATGCGGCTCTAACCAGTGACACACAAACATTTAAGGCCAAACTTACCCGCTTCAACGGTAATAAAATCACCCAATTTAGCATCGAAAATGAAGCACAAGCTGAGGATATTCAAACCACCATCCTCCAAGAAGCTAACGGCCAATTATTAATTGACACTGTTGAAAAGAAAAAACGCAAACGTAACCCAGCGCCACCCTTCATCACGTCAACACTGCAACAAGAAGCCGCACGAAAGCTAGGTTTCACCACAAAAAGAACCATGATGATTGCCCAACAACTGTATGAAGGTGTTTCTCTACAGGGTGAATCTATTGGTTTAATCAGCTATATGCGAACAGACTCTGTTAATTTAGCCGCAGAGGCTGTGACTGAGATTCGTGCATTAATTAGCAACAAGTATGGCCCGGATTACGTTCCTGAACAGCCACGTCAGTTTAAAACTAAATCTAAGAATGCGCAGGAGGCTCACGAAGCTATTAGACCGACTGAGTCGTCAAGAACACCCGATGCCATTAAAAACCACCTAACACCGGATCAAACCAAACTTTATTCACTAATCTGGAAACGGACTGTTGCTTCGCAAATGATCCATGCCACTATCGACAGTGTCTACGCTGACCTATCTTGTGGTACGCAACACACCTTTCGGGCAAACGGCTCAACCATTGCGAACCCTGGATTCATGTCGGTCTATTTAGAAGGCACAGATGACACTAAAAAAGGCGACGACCAGGAATCATTTCTACCACCATTAACTGAAGGTGAATTTATTCAATTAGACGGGATCATTCTCGGACAGCATTTTACTGAACCCCCGCCCCGATTTGGTGAAGCCAGCTTGGTTAAAACTCTAGAAGAATATGGCATTGGCCGTCCTTCCACCTATGCTTCTATTATTTCTACGTTACAGAACCGCGAATATGTCACCTTAGAAAAAAAGCGTTTTTACCCAACCGATGTTGGACGTATCGTTACTAAGTTTTTAACTGAACACTTTACCCAATATGTCGATTACCAGTTTACCGCTAACCTAGAAGACAATCTTGATGCCGTTGCTCGAGGTGAAAAAGAATGGATTCCGCTTATGCGAGAATTCTGGCAACCGTTCACTAAGCTCATTCAAGATAAAGAAGAAAGCGTACAACGTAAAGACGTCACACAAGAAAGCTTAGACGAAAACTGCCCTGAATGTAATAAGCAATTGTCTATTCGACTAGGTCGAAACGGTCGCTTTATCGGTTGCACTAATTACCCCGAGTGTTCTTATACCCGTAATTTAAATGATGATGCTCAATCAGCTGAACCGCAAATTATTGAAGGTCGTTCTTGCCCCAAATGTCAGCAAAACCTGATTATTAAAACCGGTCGATATGGGAAATTTATTGGCTGTAGCAGCTACCCTGACTGCAAGCATATTGAACCCCTCGAAAAGCCCTTAGATACAAAAGTTCACTGCCCTAAGTGCGAAAAAGGTAACATCCTTAAACGTAAATCAAGAAATGGTAAGGTTTTTTATTCCTGTGAAAAATACCCTAAATGTGACTACGCGATATGGAATGCACCGGTCCAAGAAAACTGTCCAGAATGTAATTGGCCCGTACTCGCCTTAAAAACAACGAAAAGACGTGGTACAGAAAAAGTATGCCCTCAAAAAGAATGCAAATTTGCAACCCCTTATGAGGGCGATCCAGAAGATGCAGCAGGCCCTAAAAGTTAATAGCTAATCTTATTTTTCAATCACTTAATGTCTCATTCTCTGTATAATTAGCTCTTTTTGATCATCAGGAGGTCTTGAATGACCGTGTTAATTGGAATTATCATGGGTTCAACATCGGACTGGGAGACTATGCAACATGCTGTGCAAATACTTGAGAAATTCAATATCCCTCATGATGTAGAGGTCGTATCGGCTCACAGAACCCCCGACAAACTTTTTGATTATGCTGAAACGGCTGAATCAAAGGGTATTGAAGTCATCATCGCAGGTGCCGGCGGCGCAGCTCACTTACCGGGAATGACTGCTGCAAAAACACATCTCCCCGTTCTCGGCGTCCCTATTCAATCAAAAGCACTAAACGGAATGGATTCTCTGCTCTCGATTGCCCAAATGCCAGCAGGTATTCCTGTTGGAACCTTAGCTATTGGTAAAGCCGGAGCCATTAATGCCGCGCTCTTAGCAACAGCCATACTTGCAAACAAATACCCTGATTACCGTACTGCTCTAAAAGCATACCGAACCGAACAAAGTCATACTGTCTTACAATCACCGGATCCTCGACGAGTTCAATCATGAAAGTAGGTATTTTAGGGGGCGGACAATTAGCTCGGATGATAGCGCTAGCTGGCTACCCACTCGGACTTGACTTCGTTATCATTGATCCCAGTAATGTTGCAGGAGCTATTGGCTTAGCCAACCATCTACACGGTGCCTACGATGACAAAGTGCTGCTACAAGAATTAGCACACCAAACCGATATTGTGACCTACGAATTTGAAAATGTACCCGCAAGCATCGCTCAGTTCTTAGCGCATCACACTCAAATTGCACCTTGTGATCAGGCGCTTGCAATTGCACAAGACCGCTTAATAGAAAAAAAGTTTTTTAATGACCTTAATATACCCACTACCAACTTTGCTGCAGTCAATTCACTCAATGACCTTGAACAAGCCAGCAAAACCATTGGACTTCCTGCCATCCTAAAAAGCTGTCGCATGGGCTATGATGGTAAAGGTCAAGTACCACTACAAGGACCCGAAGACTTGGCAAGCGCCTGGAATTCAATGCGCAACGCCCCATCCATCATTGAAGGATTTGTCCCCCATACACGGGAAATATCCATTATTGCCGCTCGTCGTCCCACGGGCGAAACAGTCTATTATCCACTCTCAGAAAACAGTCATAGCCAAGGTATTTTAAGAGTGTCACGTTGCTGTATCGATGATCCTAAGCAACAAGAAGCGGAACAATATCTTTCTCGTATATTGGAAGAACTTGATTATGTTGGCGTCATCGCTTTAGAGCTTTTCGACGTTCAAGGACAACTGCTGGCCAATGAATTTGCTCCCCGTGTCCATAATTCTGGCCACTGGACTATAGAAGGCTCAGAAACCAGTCAATTTGAAAACCATCTACGAGCAATATTAGACTGGCCATTAGGCTCTACTCAATCAACCGGTTATTCCGGTATGGTGAACTTTATTGGCGGCCTGCCCCCATCAGAACACGTGTTAGCCATTAAAAATACACATCAGCATCTCTATGCCAAACAACCTCGTCCTGGCCGAAAAGTGGGTCATGCAACGGTTAGAGCTAACGATCATGCCTTATTTGAATCATCTTTAGAGCAGCTCATACAATTAGCAGAACAACACAGGTCCTAAGTTGGCGAAGAAGGGAAATCAACAAAGGTTATTCCACCGCTAACTTTGCTTCAAGTTCTAAGCATTAATCACTATGCCATATATTTCATCTTTTAAAACACGACTCTTTACACAACACCTTCTTCAAGGTCAGGTGATCGCCTACCCAACCGAAGCAGTTTATGGCCTCGGTTGCGACCCTCTTAACGGTGAGGCCGTCACCCAATTGCTAACCCTTAAGCAACGCCCTATAGAAAAAGGACTCATCTTGGTCGCCTCATCATTTGATCAACTCACCCCCTACCTTACGCTTGATGACAACGATCGTATTCAACAGATGCTATCAACTTGGCCCGGCCCAACCACCTGGGTCGTACCTGCACAGCATTGGGTTCCACCCTGGCTTCGTGGCGAACATTCCAGCTTAGCTGTTCGCGTTACAAACCACCCTATAGCCGCCGCATTATGTAAAGCATTTAATGGCCCTATCGTTTCAACCAGCGCCAACATCAGCGACAAACCCGCTGCAAAAACGCCCGTAGCCGTCAAAAAACAATTAGGACTTGCTGTCCCTATTTTCACTGGTGACCTCAGCAAACTACAACAAGTCACCCCTATATATGACCTAATAACTGGACAACAATTTCGTTAGACAATCGACCATTGAGAACCTCTTTCACCGCTAAAAATATCACTCCCAATCACGATAAATCAATTTACACTCAGGCCCGTCAGTTGTCATCGCAGCACTTAACCCCAAAGGAACATTCAAATCAATCACTTGCCAGTCCGAGGGTTGACCACAATTATTAGGGACACTCAAAACCTTAACAGGTGCCTGAATTGACATCTCACAAAACTTAAGCCCTAAAGAAATACCCCGCCCCACTGCCTTTACAAAAGACTCTTTCCGAGTCCAAATACGATAAAACGTGACCTTTTTATCCTCAGATTCTAATTGTTGCCACTGCCTTAATTCTGAGTCAGAAAAACATTTTTCAGCCAAGGCGTCTAAATTAACCCGTTCGCGACAGACCTCTATATCTACGCCAATTTGACGCTGACACCCTAAAGCAATCACCAAGTGATCACCGGTATGTGATAAATTAAATGCAACATGAGCGCCCTTTCTTTGCCGTACATAGGGCTTACCAAAAGGACCTTGGAACAATTCAACAGCCGCACAGTTAACAGCCATATAATCCGCCAGCAACTGTCTTAAAATAGCTCTCGAAATAACAAACCGTTGCCTAACCTTAATCACCTTAAGACTTTCTGCCCGGCACCTCTCACCCGGTGACAACAATGCCCAGCTTTTCGAGTAATCACCCTGAGCCAAATCTGCAAACCATAGTTGAATAATTGATTTTTCCATGCTTTTTATTTCACCAAAGCTAAACCTTCACCACGAGAATCACTCGCCGCCGTCATAACCTGTTTATCCTTCTGCCATGACACAGCCTGCATATCACCATAACGGTTACTTTTTTCTTCCAAACGATGCCCGCGCAGCTTCAGTGCTTTAATTTCAGCTAACGTCAGCGCACCGGGTTCATACTGCACCTGATCAGGTAAATATTGATGATGAAAACGCGGCGTATCAACCATTGCCTGAACGTCAGCGCCTTGAGTCAGTTCTAAAATGGCCACGACCAGCATCGAAATAATACGACTCCCACCGGGCGTACCTAAAGCGACAATACGCTGCTCATCCTCAACAAATGTCGGCGTCATACTCGATAACATTCGTTTACCTGCAACAATTGAGTTTGCTTCTCCACCGGTTAAGCCATAACCATTTACAGCCCCTATACGGCTCACAAAATCATCCATCTCATTATTTAATACCACACCAGTTCCCGGCGCCACAAATCCAGAACCAAATGGAAAATTTATACTTAATGTTGCTGCGACGCGGTTACCTTCATGATCCATAATTGAAAAATGCGTTGTATCTTCTCCACCGGCTTGAGCTGCTAACGGTCCATTTAAAAAAACACTGGGTAATGCTTGGTCAAATTGCATCGATACTCTCAATCCAGCCGCATAATCAATACTTAATAATTGCTCGACTGGAATCTTAACAAAATCAGGATCACCCAAATAAACAGCCCGGTCTCTGTAGGCTCTTCGCATCGCCTCAATAATTAAATGTTTTCGCAAATCAGATGTCATTATTTCTAATGGGTACCCGGATAAAATATTAAGCACTTCAAGCAAAACAATGCCACCTGAAGACGGCGGTGCTGCACTGGTTATTTTGACGCCTCGATAACGTCCAACTACCGGCTTACGCTCAACAACGTGATAGGCTTCTAGATCAGCTTGAGTCCAAACCCCCCCACCTGCCTGAACACCATTGACCAGCAACCTTGCTATTTCACCTTGATAAAATCCAGCCCAGCCCAAAGTCGACAATAACCGTAGGGTTCGTGCCAAGTCCTTTTGCCGTAACAAAAAACCAGCTGTCGGTATTTGACCTTGATCTTGGAAAATAGTCTGCAATGCGCCATTAACTGTCATCTGACTCATTCGAAACTGCAATAGACGACAAAACCGTTGGCCAACCCTAAAACCTTTTTCCGCCAAATTAATTGCTGGTTGAAGTGTTACTGATAATGGTAGGCGCCCATAGCGCTCCGATAAATGAACCAGTCCAGCAGGTAAACCCGGCACACCCGCCGATAGTGGCCCCTGCGTTGAGGCATCCTTGATCACTTCGCCTTGTTCATTTTGAAACATCCTCTGATGGGCGGCTAGCGGTGCCTTTTCTCGGGCGTCGATCATCACATCAAAGTTATCATGCGCCCGATGCAATAAAAAAAAACCGCCTCCACCCAGCCCTGATCCTTGTGGCTCAACTACAGACAAGACCGAAGCAACAGTAATCGCCGCATCAAAGGCATTCCCTCCTGCATCTAAAATTGCCAGCCCCGCCTGGGTGGCTAATGGATCCGCTGATGCTATCGCCATTGGCTTTGGCTGTGCACAACTTATGGAATTGATTACCCCATAAATAATAAAAATGACCGGAAGAAGTACCGTCATAGATGGTTTAAGTTGCCTAACAATCGAAGTAGCCATCACGAGTTAAATGCTATGATAAAGTATCAATATTCTAACACCTTGAGTATCAACACAGATATGCCAAAAAAGAAACCCACTCTCGGCTTAATTGGTATTGGCTTAATGGGACACCCCATGGCTGTTAATTTTTTGGCTGCTGGTTACACCCTAAACGTTTGGAACCGAACCGCCGAAAAATGCCACTCTCTTGTAGCCGCTGGCGCCCATTTTCAAGCAACGGTTGGTCAACTCACTGAATCCTCCGATATTATTTTATTGTGTTTATCCGATACTGATGCCGTCAAGACTATTATACGGGACAACAGCGGCATCCTAGCGTACGGTAATCACACTAAACAACTGATTGACTTATCCAGTATAGACCCAGAAGTAACCGTACAATTAGCCGAGACGCTTCAAGAAAAAACCGGCATGAGTTGGGTTGATGCACCCGTCTCAGGTGGTGTAAGTGGTGCTCAACAAGGGACATTAGCCATCATGGCCGGTGGAACACCCGCGGCCATAGAAACCGCGCAAACTATTTTAAAACCCTTATATTCACGATTCACCCACATGGGAGAAACAGGTTGCGGGCAAATAACCAAAATCTGTAACCAAATGATTGTGAGCTGTAATGTTCTAGTGATTGCTGAAATGATAGCACTCGCACAAAATGCGGGCGTTAATGCTGAGAAAATACCAACTGCTCTGACTGGGGGCTTTGCCGACTCAAAACCACTACAAATCGTTGGCCCTGAAATGGCTCAGCAATCCTTTGAACCGGTTAAATGGCGCGTTAAAACACTCTTAAAAGACTTACGTCTGGCCAACAAACTGGCAAGCCTTTACAACAATGCTATACCGATGTCCAAACTTGCAGAAACACTGCTAGCACAACATGGAGACCGAGGGTATCTTGAACACGACCCCAGTACACTGATAAAACTATACCGTGACGATTAACCATGCCACATTTCGCTGCTAATCTTAGCTTATTATTCACCGAACTGAAATTCACCGATCGCTTTAGTGCAGCCAAACGACATGGCTTTGATGCCATTGAAATACAATTTCCTTATCAGGAAACAGCGGACACCTTATTAAATCTGTTACATGAAAATGAACTTAAACTGATACTTTTTAATGTTGACGCTGATGACCTTCTTAACGGTGGAGAAGGATTGGCCTGCGTACCGCATAAGCAAGCGCAATTTCAAGAAGCCGTTGAAGAAGCCCAGCACTATGCCAAAATTTTGACTCCAGAATTCATTAACGTTTTACCCGGCCGAGCTCTCAATCCGGAGCACCACAACCGTTACCTAGAACAATTCAATGAGAGCCTTCACTTTGCTTTAACGCAATTCTCTGCTCTGGGCGTAAAAACAATTTTTGAAGCCATTAACACCTACGACCTTCCGGGATTTATCGTCTCGAGAACACAACACATGGTAGACATATTAGCCCAGATTAAGCATCCCAATCTCATGCTACAGTTTGATATTTATCATATGCACCGTATGGGTGAGGATGTCTGCCACTTCATTAAAAAATACACCCCACTCATTGGTCATATACAATTCGCTGATCACCCGGGACGCCATCAACCCGGAACAGGTGTTATCGATTTTGTAGAAATCTTTGATACCCTTGATCACTCAACTTACCCAGGCTGGGTCGGCGCTGAATACCTGCCTCAAGGAACAACAACAAGCAGCCTAGACTGGCTAACAACATTCGCTCCGCGCTCTTAAGTGATCTTCAAAAACTTTTGGTAAAGCGTCTCTTGGTTCTCTTCATGCTCAGAGTCTTTATCAATACAATCCACCGGGCAAACCTCAATACATTGCGGCAAATCGTGATGCCCTACACATTCTGTGCATAAGGCCGGATCTATAATATAAATCTCCTCACCCTGAGAAATAGCACCATTTGGACACTCCGGTTCACAAACATCGCAATTAATACACTCATCATCAATAATTAAAGCCATTACTTTCCTTTTCTAAATTTTCCAACTAAAGCATTTTGCACATGCACCGGAACGAGTTTTGATACATCACCGCCTAATGCTGAACTTTCCTTAATCAAACTGGAAGATAAAAAACCATACTTCTCAGCCGGTGTTAGAAACAACGTCTCTAACTCTGGAGCCAAATGCCGATTCATACCCGCTAATTGAAATTCATATTCAAAATCAGAAACCGCTCGCAATCCTCGCAAAATAACACTGACCTGCTGCTCACGCGCACAGGTCACTAACAACGAATCAAAACGAATCACATCAACACCGGCCAAGTGACCTACCGCTTCTTCCATAAAAACGACACGTTCGTCAATACCAAATAATGGCTGTTTAGCTTGATTAAATGCGACTGCCACAACAACGCGCTCAAATAAAGCAGACGCCCGCACAATCAAATCCAAATGCCCATTGGTAACCGGATCAAAAGTACCGGGATATATTGCTGAAACCATTAAACACACTCAAAATCAAAAACAGAGCGACAATTTTAGCCTATAAGTAATCAAAAACGTAGTAAAACCATTACCGCTGAAACTGGAACAATTGATAACGTACATCCCCGGCTTGTTTATCTTTCAATAACTGCCAATTATCGGGGGTATCAACCAGATCCCAAGATCGTTCCGTTTCAATATAAATCTTAGCCTGATTTTCCAACCATGCCCCTGCCGCCAGTTTCTGACAAGTTACTTCAGCAAGACCTTGCCCAAAAGGGGGGTCTAAAAAAACCAAATCAAACACTGCGCGTTCTGTTTGTAAATACTGCTCGACGTCCATCTCAATAATTTCCAATTTCTGTGCAGATAATTGCACTTTATTCGCTCTCAAACTCTGACAAGCGCCGGCATCCTGCTCCACCTGAATGACATTTCTTGCCCCCCGTGATAACGCTTCAATACCCAAGGCCCCACTACCCGCAAATAAATCCAAACAACGACTGCCGATAATGTCATGCTGCAACCAATTAAACAGGGTTTCCCGAATACGGACCGGCGTAGGCCGTAAACCCGGTGTATCAGAAAATGTTAATAGCCGACTGCGCCACTGGCCTCCAATCACTCTAACCTTATTCGACATCTGTTAATCGCTTGTCACCCACGGTAACCGTCGTGAGCGATTCAAGAACTATACGTCGCTCAAAGGCTTCCTTAATCTGCGCCGTTGTCACCGCTAAAACTTTTTCAGGATATAAGGTTAAATAATTAACCGGCAAATCATGGAAAGCAATCATTGAGATATATTTCAATAATTCCTTATTGGTATCAAATCGCATGGGAAAACCACCCGTTATATTTTTCTTTGCTGCTGTTAATTGGGCCTCCGAGGGCCCCTGAAAAACAAAATCAGCCACGGTTTTATGCATCACTGATAAGGTCTCATCAAGTTGATCGTTACGGGTCTGGGCCCCCATAATAAAAGGTCCTTGTCGAGCCATCGGTGAAAAATAGCTGTAGGCACTGTAAGCCAGCCCTCTTTTTTCACGTACCTCTTCAAATAAAATTGAAACCAAACTCGCTCCACCCAAAATATGATTACCAACCACAAGCGGAAAATAATCCGCATCATTTCGATCAATTCCAAGCAACCCAGACAACACATGGGTCTGCTTAGAAGGATAATTAATATGAATATTCTGACCTAACTGTGGACTCACCGCTGGCAACGCCGGTGCTTTTCTGCCACGATTGATCTTAGCGATTAATTGTTCCGATATTTCCCGCGCACGATCTTGGGTCATATCACCCACAATCACAATGGTCGCATTCTCCGATACATACCATTTTTTATGAAACGCTTTAACATCATCAACATGCATTCTAGAAACCGCTGCTATTTCACCTAAAGTCGAATGTGCATAAGGATGCTGTCCATATAATGCTTTGTAAAAGGCGTATTTAGCCAAAGCACCCGGAGACTCCTCACGTTGTTTTAAAGCAGTTAATACTCTGTTCTTTTCACGATCAAAATCACGGCTATTAAACGTCGGTTGCGTTAACAATAATTCCAAGGTGCCTAAGGCCGGATTTAATAGCTCGGGGGTCGTTAACGAGCGTAAATCCAACCACGCCATATCAACAGAAATACCGGCACCCAACACCGCACCCACACGTTCAAATTTTCCCGCTATCTCATCAGCATTAAATTCGCCTGCACCGGTCTCTAACAGTTGTGCCGTTAATGAAGCCAGTCCTGATTCTTCTACCCCTGAATCGCGAGCACTACCGGCGTCAAACATGACCCTAATATCAACGAGCGGTAATCCTTCAGTCTTAACAAAAAAAACGGGGGTCTGTGTAGTGGTCTGCCATTGTTCAATAACCACCGCCGCCTGTAATGAGACGGATGAAATAATTCCTAAAATTAATACCACAGATTGCCTAATGGTCATGACTACCTCCTACCAACGCCTGCGCGCCTACTGCTGCACCCAATAATTGAGGTTCCAAAATAGCTACATTCAAATGTTCCGCAATAAGATATTTTTTAGCCACCGCCTGAATTTGCGCTGCTGTTATTTTATTAATCTGCTCAACATACTCAGCAACTTTAGGCCATCCCAAGCCTACCATCTCAAATATGCCTAATAACATTCCTTGATAAAACATCGAATCACGCTCATAAACTGATTGTGCTAAAACCTGCGCTTTGACACGGGCTAATTCATCTGGCAACACTAATTCATTGTGCAACCGCATCACTTCTTCTTTCAGTGCCAGCTCCATAATACCGGCTGAAACACCTTCAACAGGCGTTGCCGACAGCGTAAATAAACTTGCCAAGCGGGCTGACAAATCATAACTCGCGCTTGCTGAAACAGCTATTTGCCGCCCCCGAACCAATTGTTTCGAAAACCGAGCACTGTTACCTCCGTCCAAAATACCCGCTAAGACCTCCAGTGCGTAAGCTTCTTGTTCATCGTCAATAGTATTCAACACCGGTACTTTATAAGCCATTAAAATTGAAGGTAAATTAGCGCGCAACTTAACTATCATCCTACGCTCACCTTTTTGAGGCATCTCAGTACGCGGCTTCACCGTTTCTACTACACTGGGTTTCAATGCACCAAAATATTTCTTGACCAATCGAAAAACATTATCAGGATCAACATCACCCACCACAACCAGCGTAGCATTATTCGGTGCATACCACCGTTCATACCATGCCTGCAAATCGGCAACCTTATAATTCTCAATATCTGCAGGCCAGCCAATCACAGGATTTTTATACGGGCTATTTGCATAGCTCATAGCCATCAAATATTCATACATTTTTGCCCGTGGATTATCTTCTGTACGCATACGCCGTTCTTCAAGAACAACCTGCAATTCTTTAGTTAATTCTTCATCCAGCAAGTGTAAATTCCGCATTCGATCAGCTTCCATTTCAAAACTAATCGCTAACCGTGATTTATCTAAGGTCTGAAAATAAGCGGTATAATCTCGATTAGTAAAGGCATTTTCATTACCCCCATTTTCAGCAATAATTCTGGAAAACTCACCAGGCGCATACTGATCTGTCCCTTTGAACATCATATGCTCTAACATATGAGAGATACCCGTTATGCCACCGTATTCATAACTGGATCCCACCTTATACCAAACTTGCGAAACCACAACTGGCGATCGATGATCTTCCTTAACCAGTATTTTTAGGCCATTAGCTAACTTAAACTCATGAACCGTCAACGCCTGTCCATAACTTGGTGTTGAAAAAACGACTGCTATTGGTACCAACCAAATAGCTATCCACCCCAGTGGCCGTTGGTGGTACAATCGGGATATATTCCTTATAATTTCTTTAACCTTGGACACGTACATATCTCCTAAAAATATAACATTCAATTAAAACCAACCCACATAAAAAAACTACTTACACGCTCTATTTTATACGATACCTTCAAAATTGAAACTCAACTTTAATTTATGCCATCCACACTCATACTCCCCTCTTGGAAAAGCTATCTAGCCCTTTGCAAACCTAAGGTCGTTGCACTGATTATTTTTACAGCAGTTGTTGGCATGCTCCTTGCTGTTCCAGGGCTTCCACCCTTGCAACCCCTCTTATTGGGCACTCTAGGTATTGGTTTAGCAGCAGCATCGGCAGCCGCTATCAATCACTTCCTTGATCAAAAAGCTGATTCCAAAATGGCCCGAACCCAAAATCGCCCACTCCCTCAAGGCGAAATCAGTGCTCAGAATGTCATTATCTTTGCACTTTCATTGGCCGCTATAGCCATGTTTATTCTGACTTTTGGCGTTAATCCCTTAACCGCTACACTCACCTTTCTTTCCCTCATCGGTTATGCCATTATTTATACGGTCTTCCTGAAACACGCTACGCCACAAAATATCGTCATAGGCGGTGCAGCAGGAGCGGCACCACCCGTTCTTGGTTGGTGCGCCATAACCGGTTCGGTTCACCCGCATGCCCTACTTTTATTTCTAATCATCTTTATCTGGACGCCACCTCACTTTTGGGCTTTAGCCATTGCGAAACGGGAGGAATACGCTAAAGCATCAATACCAATGCTACCGGTCACACACGGTGCTGAATACACGCGGCTACAAGTATTGCTATACACTATTTTATTACTTATTGTGACCTTATTACCTTACTTAACGGGCATGAGTGGTTTAATTTATTTAGCCACGACTATTCCTTTAAACCTTGGCTTTCTTTATTTCGCGATTCAAATGATCATTACTAAAGAAGACCGTATCGCTATGAAAACCTTTGGCTTCTCAATTATTTACCTCACCTGTATTTTTTCAATCCTATTAATTGATCATTATGTCCTACTGTAAATAATCCACAAGAATCCTATTTAAAATAGCGGTAAAATAGACTTATTTCCTAGTCAACCATCACAGATAATAAATTATGAAAATAACCGATAACAGTGTTGTGTCAATACACTACAAACTTACTAATGATAACGGTACGATCCTAGATCAATCTCCAGAAGATAATCCATTACTCTACCTACACGGTAAAGGTAATATCGTGGTGGGTCTTGAAAAGACCTTAACCAATAAATCTATAGGCGATACCTTTGAAGTCACCGTTTCACCTGAAGAAGGTTACGGTATCCGAGAAGAACATATGCTTGAAACTATCGACCGTAGTATGTTTGAAGGCCTTGATGACATCAGCATTGGCAAACAATTTCATGCCGAAGGAAATACCGGACCAGTCACGGTCACTGTGACCAAAATTGAAGGCGACAATATTACCATCGACGGCAATCACCCTTTAGCCGGTGAAAACTTAAATTTTGCCATAGACGTTGTTGCTATAAGAGAAGCAACAGCCGATGAGTTAGCACACGGCCATATTCACGGACCGGGTTGTCAACACTAACGCATTCGCCTGTCATCACACAACAACAAATTACTGACATGAATTATATCGCCAAAATACAAAGGAATACGCCCTATGACATCGTTTAATAACGTCACTATCATAAAAAAAGCCAATGTTTATTTTAACGGGCAAGTTTCTAGCCGAACCATCCAATTCAGTGACGGCTCAGAAAAAACACTTGGTTTCATGTTACCGGGAGAATATAAATTCAATACCGACAGCAAAGAACTGATGGAAATACTGGCCGGCGAATTATCACTGCTTCTCCCTGACACTGATAATTGGCAAACCATTCAAGCGGGTGATTCATTTGAAGTTCCCGCTAATTCACACTTTTTTGTCAACGTTATTGAAAACTGCGACTACTGCTGTTCTTTTTTAACTTAAACCGATGAAAAGCATGGGCTCGCCCATGCTTTTTTCCCTAATGCCTGGCCCTTATTTCAATACCCACTCGACACCGTTATCTAGAGCACCCATAGCACACTGGTTTATTTGTGTGATCCGTTGACTACTTAAGTCCAAGCACTATCCTCAACATATTGTTAATCTCAAAGGATAGGACTCCGTGTCAAAATCGTCAAAACGATTAATTGTTGCACTATGCTTCATTATTATAGTTGTTCTTTTCTTAACCAATTTAACGCGTTATTTTAGTGCCCAAAAAAATCTAGACTTATTAACCCTAGAAACCAGTCAACCACTCAACAATCACCTCATTTTTTCTACTATTCAGGATATTTCCAACCTTTTAACCTATAACCTTATTTGCGCCACTGCAGCCATCTTTCTAATGATCATTCTGATCAATATGACTCGACTAAGAAAAACCATTAACCAACGCAACGAGACATTGACCGAAGAAATACATCAAAAAGAAACCGCATTAATCGCATTAAAACAAAAACCACAAATTGATTCGATTACCCAGTTACTCAACCGTACCGGCTTGCAAACATTGTTAAATCAACTTATTCATAACAATGACCAAGGAACACTGGCGACGATCAGCATCATAAATTATGAACAAATTCTTAATATTTATGGATTTACCGTTAGTGAATCGGTCTTGGTAGAATTCGCCCAAAGAATTTCCAAAATAATCCCCAATGCCATCGGCATTACACGTTTAGATTGCGGCATATTCGCTTTATTTATCAAAAATATTTCAACCGACCAAGCGACCTCCCTGTTTACTCAAAATAGCGTTAACTTTGAGGCCCTTATTGATACCGCCGCTGGCCCTATTCAAATCCAATCTGCTACCGGCCTCATTCATACCAACAACCTTTCTCAACCTTCATACTTTATTGAAGAATCACAAGAATACATTTCTCAATCGCCCTGTGCTGAGCACCGAGTAAACCAACAACACAGCAATAAATTCTTACACCACCTTATTCATATTCTTCATCTGGCTCAAACTAAACCCTCTACCAAGATAGCTAATTACCAACATTATTTAGAGGCCGATCATTTAAAAATCAGCACTCTTCGTACTGAAATGATTGAAGCCCTTTTTCGCAACGAATTTTCATTACTTTACCAGCCCCAATTTAACCTTGATGGCTCATCCATACTGGGTATAGAAACCTTAATACGCTGGAGTAAAAGCAGTAAACTTAGCATCACGACACAACAAGTCGTCGATGAATTAGAACACAGTGGCAACATCATCCCCGTCGGTGCCTGGGTTCTTCTACAAGCTTGTCAACAAGCGGTCAAATGGCTTAAACAAGACCCACAATTGATTAAAACTATTTCTGTTAATGCTTCGGTTACACAACTCATTAATGGCGTACTGGTAAAACAAGTCGCCAAGGCCCTTTCCGAAACGGGACTCCCTGCACATTTTCTTGAAATTGAAATCACCGAATCGCTATTGATCAAAGACGACTATAATGCACTGATAACACTCAATGCGCTTAAAGAAATGGGCGTTAGGATTGCTTTAGACGATTTTGGAAAAGGTTATGCTTCCATTGATTACCTGAGAAAATTTCGCTTTGACACCATAAAAATAGACAAAACATTTATCAACACGATTGACTCCAATCCCGATCATAGTGCTGTACTCTGTGCCATCCTTGATTTCTTAAAATCATTACACTATAAAAAAATTGTACTCGAAGGCGTAGACTCTGATTTCAAATTAAAAAAATTAAGGGACTTAGGTTATGTAACGCTAATACAAGGTTACGTTTTCAGCAAACCCCTGATAGCCAGTGAGTTCGAGCACCTAGCGCACCGTCTAAAAACCTGTCAACACCTAGAAAAACAGCGTTGAAATTCATTTAATGGCAAACCCAAACCGACCAACCCTACAGCCTTGCTATTAACATTTCAGTACACCCGTTTCGTCAAGATTCATTGGCAAAATCCGTCTCCGACATTATTGAGGGGGTTAGTATTAACCCTACAGACTTGGAGTTTGAAATAACTAAACGTGTCTTTATAAATAACCCCCGCTTATTACGAGATAAGATGACACCATTCAACAATAAAGGCATTAAATTTAGCCTCGATGACGACGGTACCGGCTATGCCTCGTTGAGTCTTTTGACTCTACTTCCCATCAGTATTTTAAACATTGATAGGTCATTCATTCACAGCCTGATCACTAATCAAAATTACCGCATTATCATTGAAAACACCATAACCATGGCACAGGCCCTGAAAATAAAAGTCATTGCTAAAGGGGTTGAAACCAATCAGTAATTAACACTCTTAAAAACTTATCACGGTAATGAATTACAAGGGGATCTACTCTCACCACCACGTTCATGCCAAGAAATAGCTATTAATTACTACGCTGCATGCTCTTAGCTATAGGCTGGATCAATCATAAGTAAATACGCTCTTATCCTTTCTAACCCAGCGCGTTTACCAATTTTTTACCCACACGTCCCAAAAAACTAGGTTCCAATAATTGCTTGGCTTGCTGCGTTTCAAGTGCATCAGGGGCATAGTCTTTCAAGCCCTGATAAAAAGCCTTTGCTAACAGACTATCGCCTGAAAAATTAAAGTAACAACACATCACTAATGAAAAAGAAGTATATTCTGACGGATGGAAACGATTACGCCGTGGATAGAGCGCTTTTAAATCAAACTTATTACCAAAGATCTTCGGTATCTGGTCAAAATATTTACGCTGAATACATAGCTGCGCAAAATGACAACGCGCAATAAGATTATTCGGATTGACCCGATAATTTTCTTCAATACTACGCTCTTGTTGCCCAACATCACTGTGCCCATAGGCAGCAGATAAATAATTATATAAAGTCGGCACTTTCGGGTAGGTATTTTTCAAGGCTTCCAATTCTGGAATAACTAATTTGGCCTCCTTATCCATTCGCTCATACAGTGCGTTAGCTTGTTGTTGAATAGCTTCTGGAAGTTTAAAAAACTTAGCGTCCATGACAGCATCGTTGCCAATCTCATATCCAGATTGGGTTATTTTCTTATTTTTGTCCGGCGCCCTATGGACATTTTTTTTATTTTTAGCCATTGTGACTCATCATTTTTTACGGTTAATTACCAAATTAAATCATCAGGAATTTTATAGTCAGCGTATAAATCTTCATCGTCTGTCGTATTTACTGACAAATCCCGTTCATTCGCAATAACGATCAAATGGGCATCACGTTGTCTTATTTTATCCGCAACAGCGACAGGAATAACCTCATACGCTTGACCCGAGCGAACAACCGCTAATCGCCCTTTTATTAAGTGTTCACGGACCTTATCAGAGAGATAAAGTGTCTTTACCTTCGTACCATCAGAAAAGTTAAACGCCGTCCCCTCTGGCTCGTGCGGTAATTTATTCAGCTCAATTAATTGTTTAATTTGAGCGACCACGGCCATTTTTTCGGCCTGCTCCTTGATTTGCCGATTAAGTTTACGGTCTTTCTCAACTTTTAGTTGTTGCTGCTTTTGAAACTGCTCTTTGGTTTCATTAACCGTTTCAATCTTATGCTTACGCTGCTGCTTTAAATTTTTATGTTTTTCTGATCGAACCTTTTTAGCTTTAGCATCATTCACTAGGCCGGCTTTTAATAACTGATCACTTAACGAATTTCCCATAATACACCTAACTCATTTCTTATCTACGCATTTAAACAACACGGACTAAAAGTTATTAAAAACAACTCGAATAATCAAAGAACATTCCTTGGCAATCAAAAAATATCCGTGGAAATTTGATCCGAATAAATATTCGGAACCCAAAATCTAAAAAGGCCGCTAACGTTACCAGACGAGCCGCAGCAGACCACATTCGATGTCCCGTATAAATTGACATCCGCCACGTTGCTATGGTCCACCAAAGGGTTGTGATGAGACACGTTAGCAGTAATGTATCCCAACTCGGCACACTAAAAGCCGTATTGCGGACCAACCAATCACCCCCCGCTAGTAATACATTCAATACAATACAAAAAGGCCAAAAAACCTGCCACAACGGCAACTGCCCATACCAAGCATCGTAAAAATAAGGAGCAACACTGCGGAAATGCTCAGAGTCTTCATGTAATGTTGTAGGCACCTCTAGATGATATTCACTCAGGGGTGAGCTAATATAAAGGAGCACCAATAGCATTAAAGTTATTACAGACAGCAACCAAGGGCTCAAAAAAATAACCTGCTCAGAGATAACGGGAAGCGTAAAAAAAAACATAATCAATAGGATAAAAAGTTATTAGAAAAAATTATTTAGTTATTATAGTCTTCTTTAATAAACTCCACCTGTTGTTCTAATTCGGCCCGCTGTTTTTCCAACACTAACAATTCAATTTCACGCTGTAAAAATTCGTCTGATTGTTTTGTCACTTCAAATCGTTTCCTTTGCTCCACTTGCTTTGCTTCCAATTCAAGATCAAGTAACCGTGAATCATGTTTTAATTGCTCAAGTTGTATTCTCTCATCCAACTTCTGCTTAGCCACCATCCTTAGCTCTTGCTCAGCAATCTCTTTTTCTAATTGCCTCTCTTTAAAATGATTTTCTTGGGTGATTTTTTGTTCCTGAATTTCTGCATCCGCTTCCATCCATCGCAACTGTTTCTTCTCATGTTCTTGAAGATCGAAAGCTAACTGTTTTTCATTAATGCGCTCGGTATGGGTAAAGCCTATTTTTTGCCTCTTTTGCTCAGCTGTGTACTCAACTTCCTGCGCTTCAGACAAACGATCAGAATCCGCCTTAACTTCAAGTTGCTTAATTGCCGTTTCATGTTTTAATTCACGCTCACGAAGCGCTCTTTCAACAACAAATTGTGCTTCTTTTTGTTGCCCCCATTCCACTAGCTGACGTTTTAAACTGTCTGAATTTTGTTCTTGCTGCTGACTTCTAAAATCTGCCTCTTCAAAAAACTGATCTAACTGCATCTGCTTTTGTTCCATTTTGATTTCGTGCAACAACTCCTCTTCGCGCAATAATTCTTCCTTCTTTTTAACGGTAAATTCAAAATTTTTACGCATGACTTCCATATACTGCGCTTGATGAATAAACCGGTGATCAAAAACATTATCCTCTTCTAATTCCTCAAACAACGGTTCTAATTTGCAAACCGCACGGCATTGAATATCTTGTACCATTAATGTTTCTTGAATAATATTTTCAACTTCTTTCTCAGTATCCTCTAACCCAAAAGCAATCCACTGACCATTTTCTAATTTCCGTAACTCACCGGCCAAGATATCCAGTACCAACCCTTGATAACTCTGCTTAATTAATGCCGTCATTTGTGGGATAAATTCCATATTTAAACGTGCAAATTCATAGCTTGCCTGAAAACGCAATTGTAAAATGGCATTCACTGTACAGAAACCACCAAACAAAACACAGGTTTCATGTAACTCCCAATCTTCAATCGGCAACGGGTAGGCCTTTCTATAAAAACGTTGAACATACTTCTCCGGCTTGGGATAACAACGAAAATAAGGGCCTACCTTAGCCACCACAATTTGTCTTCCCGCAAAAAAACCGGGCTCCCAAACAGTTCTGTCAGGCGTGTTTTTATCTTGTGTCAGTCCGGCGACAATTTCATCCAAAGGAAATAATTGATCGGTCATAACGATTGCTCATCCACAGGACCTGAACCCAGATTATTATTCTCAAGCCCTTTTAATTTAACCCCTAAACGATCTGCAATCAGTGGGTATAAATTGGGGGCAAACTCTACGGTTCGCCGATCAATTTTACGCAAAAAACCTCGGCTTAACAAAAAACCCACCGCAAACATTCGAGACCAATCAGAATAACGCCGTGCTTTTTCTATCGGACTCTTTTCTATGATCATTTCTAGTTCATCATTCTCATTAATCCTAAATTCATTAAACTCACGAATACATTGGAAAACCAAATCTTCTTCTTGTTCTGTCAAGGGTGCAGGCGCTTTAAACTCAAGTCGATAAGAAAGTAAAACGGTAAAGAAATCGACCATGGCTGCACACACTAATGCAAAAACAGATAACCCCTCCCACAAAGCAAAAGAAGGCTTAACACCCTGCGTATACTCCCCATAGGTCATTAATACCGGCGCTTGTGGAATAACATGACCGACTTGGAAAGCAACCTGATGAAAACTCAACTGTACGGTTTGTAAACTCTTCTGAACCGACTGATACTTTTTCTCCATCGGCATGGATTGCACCGCCCCCAAATAATTTAAATTAGATTGCAACGCCCTAATGCCCTCATCTAATAAAATAAAGGTTTCTTCTAATCGTTTATTTTCCTCTTGCTTGTTCTCATAAAGCTCATTAAAGCGTTTCCAAAAAGGACCTTGCCCCACTTGATTTTTATAATGTCTAGATATATCAGGATGGGTACCAAAATACGCCGCTGAAACTTCCTTTGAAGCCTGAGCAAGTTCTGCGCGTTTTTGTTCAAAAATCTCAGTCTTCAAACTTACAATACTATTAATATAATCTTCAACTTGCTGACGCACTTCGACTAATTTGTTGTTTTGTAGTGTTTCGCGCTCTGAAACTTCGTAAAATTTAAAATAGGAAAAAGAGATCGATGCTACCAGCGAAATAACCAAGGACAGTACGACAGAAAAATACCTGAAGCGATTTGCACGCCAATGAATACTGGCTAATTCCAGCGAACAAATAACAATAATAGATTGAATGGCGATAGTTATCACCAAGGCGATCCAAGGAATAATAAAATGGGACATCCCATAATACGTGGTAAACCCAGAGGCAACACTTAACATCAAAACAATAGGAATTGTCCAGATTCTTAATGAAGACACAAACAAGGTCTGAATCTGATTAATGACTACGCCAAAAGTACTCTGGTTTCTGCTCAAAACGTCTACCCCAAAATATCAACTGATCCAATTATAACTGCTGGTAATAATATTAAACTAAAACCTGGGCAAATCTTTATGCGGCAACTCGCCGTGATGTACATGCATTGCCCCAAATTCAGCACAACGACGCAAAGACGGTAGCCCTTTCCCTGGATTTAACAGGCCTTTTTCATCAAAAGCCTCCTTAATTGCATGAAACTGATTTAATGTTGCTAATGAAAACTGAACACACATATGATTTATCTTTTCAACGCCAACACCGTGCTCACCCGTTATAGTGCCACCCATGCGTATACTTAACAATAAAATATCACTGCCCAGTCTTTCTGCCTTCTCAAAGTCTCCCGGTACATTGCCATCATAGAGAATCAAAGGATGTAAGTTTCCATCGCCGGCGTGAAACACATTAGCCACGGGCAAGCCGTATTTGATCGATAATTCAGCAATAGACCTTAACATGGCACCTAACTGATAACGCGGAATCGTGCCATCCATACAGTAATAATCCGGTGAAATTCGGCCTACTGCAGGGAAAGCGGCTTTTCGTCCCGCCCACATCTTTTCTTGCTCTAATTCATCGCGCGCTATTTCTACTGATTGAGCCCCTAAATGCAGTAATAACGCATAAAGCTGCTCTGACTGCTCTATCACTTGCTCAACCGTCCCATCGATTTCACACAATAAAATTGCCTGTGCGGTAACGGGATAACCGGCATGACAAAAATCCTCAGCCGCACAAATAGCGGTATTATCCATCATTTCCAATCCGGCTGGAATTAGACCTGCAGCAATAACCCCAGCAACTGCCTCACCTGCAGTCTCAACACAGTCAAAAACCGCCAACATCACCTCACATGATGGAGCCTGTGGCAGTAACTTAACGGAAACCTCAACAATAATGCCAAGCATACCCTCAGAACCCGTCAAAATAGCTAAAAGATCATAGCCCTCACTCTCAAAGCCATGACTGCCAATCACCAGCAATTCACCGGTCATAGTGACCACTTTCAATCGTAGAATATTATGTGTCGTCAACCCATATTTAAGACAATGTACTCCACCTGAGTTTTCTGCAACATTACCGCCAATCGTACAGGCAATTTGCGATGATGGATCCGGAGCATAATACAACCCGTCTGCCACTACTTTTTTAGAAATAGCTAAATTAGTAACACCCGGTTCAACCACTGCCACTAAATTTTTACCATCAATGGTTCGAATATTATTAAACTTCACCATTGAAATTAAAACCCCATTTTCTAGGGGCAACGCCCCTCCCGACAATCCCGTTCCTGCTCCCCTTGCAACCACAGGAACACCATGCTTATGACAAAGCCTTAAAATGCTTTGAACAGCCTCTACCGTAGCGGGAAGTACAACCACCCACGGCAATGTCTGATAAGCGGCCAATCCATCACATTCATAGGGCTTAAGCATTTCTGGTTCAAAAAGAATCGCTTCTGTTGGCAAAAAGACACGCAGTGCATCCAATAAGTCAGATTTTTCCACGCAGTGGGTGATTCTCTCAGCAGGATGAATTGGTGGTATCATATTTTCTTTTACAGAGGTAAACCATGTATTGTGTCAAAACCCAATCTATCATAGAAGACACGATTAAAAAATCACATTTCATTGGAATTATTACGCCTTGTCATACCCCCAACGATATAAACCACCAGTACCAAAACATTCAACAACAACATCCTAATGCCAATCATATTGCCTTTGCCTACCACCTAAAAAATAACGGCCAACTATTAATTCGTTGCCATGATGCTGGGGAACCCAGTGGTACCGCAGGAAAGCCCATTTTAAATCACCTGGAAGGCAATCAACTTATCAATGTCCTCATCTTAGTCGTCCGTTATTTTGGCGGTATCAAATTAGGTGCAGGGGGACTAAGTCGTGCCTACGGAAACATGGCTAAAGGTGCCATTGCTAACGCCCAACTCATTGAATTTATTGATTATGAATCGCTATCTTTTACCCTTCCCTACGACCAACTAGCCCATTTTAAATACCAACTAAAACAATTTAACGGCACCATCATAGAACAATCATTTACCGAAATAATTACGCTCAAAATAAGGTTACCCGTAATACACGGCCGTGAATTTCAGAACTTATTTTCTTAACAGTGATGGCTTAACCAATTAACCACCGCTTAGTCGATACAGATTTTTATTTTTATAGGATAATAGCTCCATTTTACAAAATTCTAAAACACCATGGAAAACTGCTACCCTGAGCAACGCTGGATTAGCCATACCGAGCCCGAGCTTGGTCTCGGCATCATTCTAGATGTAACCGCCCATCGCGTTACCGTATCATTTCTCGCTGTCCAAGAACAACGCGTGTATGCCCGACTCAATGCACCGTTAACACGCGTCCAATACATCTGTGGGGATACGATTAAAACGATTGATCAGCAATCACTTAGCGTCCAAGAAGTTCAAACCATTGACCATATTCAGTATTATCATTGTTTAAATAAACAACAAGAAAAGATCACTGTAAAAGAAACATCTCTCAGTCACTACTTACAATTTAACAAGCCCCAAGACCGGCTATTTACCTATCAAATAGACACCGGGAAATGGTTTGAATTGCGCTATGAAACATTACGACACAGTAACCGCCTACAACAACTAAAAGCCCGAGGGCTCATTGCGGGTCGCACCTCGTTAATGCCACACCAACTCTACATTGCCCATGAGGTTGCAAACCGTGGCTGTTTTCGTATTATTCTTGCTGATGAGGTCGGGCTTGGTAAAACGATTGAAGCCGGACTCATTCTTAACCACCGCCTACTCACCGGTCGGTCCGGACGAACTTTGGTCATAGTCCCTGAACCCTTGTTACACCAGTGGCTGGTAGAAATGCTACGTCGTTTTAATCTAAAATTCAGCTTATTTGATGAAGAACGCTGTCTTGAGTTTCCAGATGAAAACCCCTTCCTGAGTACACAATTAATCTTATGTAGTCCAAAATTATTTACCGACAACCCTCAACGCCAACAACAAGTACTGGCGACTGACTGGCACACTCTGGTCGTTGACGAAGCACATCATTTACATTGGAGTGAAACCGAAAGTAGCTCTGAATACCAATTAGTCGATAAACTCAGCCAGAAAACAACTAATGTTTTATTACTAACAGCCACACCCGAACAACTGGGCATTCAAAGTCACTTTGCCCAATTACGACTACTGGACCCGGACCGCTTTTTTTCCCTGAATGAATTTATTCATGAAAAAGAATTCTTTCAGCCGGTCGCTGATGCTGCAACTCACTTAATTGCAGGACAGTCACTACCGGAAGACTTAATTCAACAACTACAACCACTTTTAAAACAAGACCAAACTGAAATACTTGTCGCTCAGGCAAATAACCATGATGCAGACGCTCAAAAAGAATTACTCAACATTCTTTTAGACCACCACGGAACCAGTCGTATTTTGTTCAGAAACTCGCGCCAAACTATCGGCGGCTTCCCTTTACGCCAGTGCCACGCCTACCCACTAAACGATCTTCCAGAACAACAACCTTACTGGGGTGATTTAAGTCAAGAAAAAAACCCTTATTTCATCTGGCTCGTTGATAAACTAAAAACTCTGGCCTCAGAGAAAGTACTCCTGATCTGCCATCAGGCTAAAACAGCTATTGCACTCGGGGACCAATTAAAAAATCGCAAAGGCATCAAACTCGCTATTTTCCATGAACAGCTCAGTATAATTGAGCGTGACCGCGCTGCTGCCTATTTCTCGGATCCTGACAGCCACGCCAATATTTTACTGTGCTCTGAAATTGGCAGTGAGGGCCGTAACTTTCAATTTGCTAAACATTTAATCTTACTGGATTTACCTGAAAATCCAGATTTATTACAACAACGTATTGGCCGCTTAGATCGCATTGGACAGAAGCATATTATTCAAATACATACCCCCTACCTGATCCATAGTTCACAACATGTTCTTTATAGCTGGTATAACGATGGCCTCAATGCCTTTGAACAGAACTGTTCGACAGGTGCCCAAATATTCCAACGGTTACATAACACACTAAAAGATCTGATGGATAATTTCTCAACTGAGGGATTAGACCGTGTAATTACCGAAACAAAACAATTACGCAAAACCATTGAAATGGAATCACAACACGGGCGTGACCAATTACTCGAAATCAATTCTTGTCGCGAAGAACAAGCACATGCCATCGTTGCTGAGATTGTCGACCTAGAAAAACAAAACAACTTATGGCCCTATATGGAGACCTTATTTGATTGTTATGGCGTTAACACGGAATTTCATTCCCCTGATTGCTATATCATTACCCCCGGGAATCACTTGCGCATTGCCCATTTCCCAGAACTTCCCGAAGATGGCTTAACCGTTACCACACAACGTGCACAAGCATTAATTCGTGAAGATAGACAATTCTTAAGTTGGGAACACCCGATGACAATAGCAGCTATGGATTTAGTCTTATCCAGTGATACCGGTAATGCCACCATCAGCATCGTCAAACATCCGGCTTTAGCCCCGAATCAATTTCTCATTGAAACACTTTTTATTATCGAATGCAGCGCGCCCAAAGAATTACAAATTAGTCGGTTCTTACCGCCAACACCGATCAGAATATTGATTGACCAAAAACAAAATAATATTTCTAAAAGAATATCCCATAATAGCTTAATCGAAGTCCACCCTCCCGTTGAACCCAGAAAGTTCAATTCATTTGTTACCAGTCAACGAAAATTAATTGAGCACCTTATTCAATATGCTCATGCTGAAGCCGAGCAACAATTACACACGCATTGCCAAGAAGCCCATCAGGCTATGGAGAAAAATCTGAATCATGAAATAAACAGACTGGTAAGACTGCAACGCTCTAACCCAAGCATCAAGCCTGAAGAAATTAGTTATCTGACCGAATCTAAAACTTTTTCCGGCCAATGTATTGCCTCATCAGAACTTAAATTAGATGCTATACGCTTATTAATCACGCAATAACCATGCGCTCAAAGTACTGTATATAACGCGTTTTAATTACCGCCTTAAATTCAATGCTATTTTCATTTTACGTAGGTCCCCATTGGTTATCGGGTTACTCTCCTTCGAAGTAAAGGGTACGTTCCTGGTTTGCACCATTGGGCTAAATAATGGACTCATGAGCCAGTTCTTCTGGAATTAGCTCGCAGTCATGCCCCTCTAATGATTAGCATACGCTATGATAAAATCAGTCTGTGTTGCGAATAGCGTTAAAATTTCGTCTTTAATCGAATAGCTCTTTCACTTATAGGCTTCAGCGTATAAAAATCCACCCATTTATTTTGAACAACAAGATTACTTTTAAGTCTAAGCACTAGTACCGAGAAGTTTGCAATTATCGTTGTCCGGATTAAATGGAGGGGTGATAGTGGCTATTCTACTGATCGTTATCCTTGCTGCAATAGGGTTTAGTTATTGGCATAAAAAAGTAAAAAACCTATTAACTTCGGTTTTTATACTAATTCCACTTTTAGTATTTTATAGTTCTTTTTTTAAGCTCACTCAACTGGATTTTATTTTTATTTTTCTGACCTTAATGCTGTCAGGCTTGCTTATCATCAAACCGCTCAGACAACAACTATTAACCCGCCATTTATACCGCTATCTAAAAAAAACGTTACCTACCCTATCCAGTACTGAACAAATTGCATTAAATGCCAGTGATACCTACTGGGATGCTGAATTGTTTTCTGGCAACCCTAATTGGGACTTGTTGCAACAACAGAAAAAATGCTCATTCACCGAAGAAGAGCAAGCCTTCTTAGATGGCCCTACTGAAGAACTCTGCAGTTTGCTTGATGATTGGAAAATTACATTCATCCAACGAGATCTATCAGAAGAAATCTGGCAATTTATTAAAAAAAATAAATTCTGCGGCCTTATTATTCCCAAAAAATACCACGGTCTAGAATTTTCTCATTACGCTCATTCTGCAATCGTCATGAAACTCTCTAGTCGTTGTGCCTCTGCTGCTGTCTCAGTCATGGTTCCTAATTCACTCGGACCTGCCAAACTACTATTAAATTATGGTACTGAACAACAAAAAAATTATTTCCTCCCTCGGTTAGCGACTGGCCAAGAACTCCCCTGTTTTGCTCTAACTGGGCCTCATGCTGGAAGTGACGCAGGGTCTATGCCAGATCATGGTGTTGTTTGTTATGGATCCTATCAAGGCAAGAAAAATATTCTTGGCATTAAATTAAATTGGGAAAAACGCTATATCACACTAGGCCCAATTGCTACTCTCATAGGCTTGGCTTTCAAACTCTATGACCCAGATAAATTAATCGGCGATAAAGAAAATATTGGCATCACCGTAGCTCTATTACCCTCTGGCTTACCTGGCATCTCCATTGGCAAACGCCATTTTCCGTTAGATGCTGCATTTCAAAATGGGCCTAACTGGGGACACGATGTCTTTGTTCCCATTGATCATATTATTGGTGGTGTTGAACAAGCCGGAAATGGATGGAAAATGCTTATGGAATGTTTAGCTATTGGCCGCAGTATTTCCTTACCGTCATTAAGTGTGGGTGCCGCTAAATATACTTGTCGTAATATTGGGGCCTATGCCCGAATTCGTAAGCAATTTAATATTCCTATCGGTGACTTCGAGGGCATCAAAGAACGACTGAGCCACATGGCCGGCGAAACGTATATTATGGATGCGGCACGTCATCTTACCCTTTCAGCTTTAGATAATGGTTACAAACCCACTATCATTTCTGCCATTGTTAAATATGAATTGACTGAACGAATGCGTCGCATTGTCAATGACGGTATGGATATCCAAGGCGGCGCCGGGATCTGTTTAGGGCCTACCAATATTATGGGTAGAATTTATCAATCGATCCCAATTAGTATCACGGTAGAAGGTGCGAATATTTTAACTCGGACGCTAATCATTTTTGGTCAAGGCGCTATTGTTTCGCACCCTTATATCCAACAAGAACTACACTTACTCCAAGATCAAGAAGACCCTAAAACAATACAAAAATTTGACTCCCTTTTCTTTCAACATATGGGTTTTATTTTACACAATATAGTGGCTACCATCTGGTATGCCATCAGTAACGCTCGATTCCTTAAAGTCCCAGGCAAACAATCAACTCGCAAATACTACCAACGAATTACCCGCCAAAGTTGTCTATTCATCTTATTTACCGATATTGCTTTATTTACACTCGGCGAATCATTAAAACGCCGAGAAATAATCTCAGGTTTTTTTGCCGATGCCTTAAGTAACCTTTATTTAGGCTCTGCTGTACTTAAACATTTCCATGACCAAGGTCAGCTCAAAGAAGACCTACCGTTAATGCATTGGTCTTGTCAGCAAACGACCTTTAAAACAAACCAGGCTTTTTTGTCCCTTATCAACCAAATTCCTTATCCAATTATTTCATGGTTTCTAAAACACCTGTTGTTAAGAGACTATAGTCCACCCGATAACCACTTAACGCATTCGGTTTCAGATATTTTGTTATCAGATAATGACAGTCGAAACAGACTCACTGAAGGTATATATATTAACCATCAACCTCATGATGCCACCGGCAGAATAGAAAATGCATTTAGTGCCGTGATTAAAGCTGAAGTCCCAGAAAAGAAAATTCATCAAGCACAGCGATTTAAAAAATTAAAAAATGGCACTTTAAAATCAATTATAGAACAAGCACTATCCGAGAGCATTATTTCAAAAGAAGAAGCCCTTCTAGTATTTGCTGCTGAGGATGCAAGAACAATAGCAATCAGTGTTGATTATTTTAATCCAGAACAATTAACTGGCCCAAACTCTAAGACCCAATAATCAATAATGACACCCTAAACCTTTAAGGCGTTAAGTTATGAGACTCTATCATTGCCCTGGTACACGATCATTTAGACCATTATGGTTACTCGAGGAGTTAGGGATCTCCTATGAAATAACTTTTACCGATGTATTTAATAATCAAGGTCAACAGCCATCCTACTTAAACATTAACCCTCTCGGTACTGTACCGACCTTAATTGATGATGATATGACTTTATATGAAGCGGGGGCAATTTGTATGTACCTCGCAGATAAGTACACCCATCATAATCTAGCCCCTCACATAATCGCACCCAACCGAGGATACTATTATCAATGGATGTTTTTTGTACCGGGAACCATGGAACCCCCTTTAGTTAATATTTTCTTACATACCCAATTACTGGAAGTCTCTAAACGCCGCCAATCAGTGATTGATGACAGCAAAAACCGCTTTGAACGCATTGCTGCCGTATTAGAACATTCCTTACGCAATAAAAGGTATATTCTTGGTGAACATTTCTCTGCTGCTGACATTATGATCGCCTCAACCTTAGACTGGTTTCCTGAATTAATTAGCAACTTTGAAGCCTTAAGTCATTATCATCAAACGCTCTCTCAACGACCTGCATTCAAAAGAGCCTTGCTTCAAAAATAATACTTAAGACTGACAACTGATGCTCAACGCAACGCTTAATTAAGCAACTATGGCACCACAGACCCCTTCAGAATACTATAGCGTTATTGGTCATCAGTATCTCTGTGACCAAAGTCAATCGATCAAAGAATTTTCAAGCTATTTAGCTAATTACGATCTATTATCAATAAATGAATCGGCCGAAGCTCTAGTGACGGCCATACGAGGAAAAACAAAACAACAAAAGGTTACCGAAGCCTTTTTACATGAATACCAACTCAATTCCCAAGAGGGTATTATTTTAATGGGCATGGCAGAAGCCTTGTTACGTATTCCTGATCCAGCAACCCAAGATCTTCTGATTAGAGAAAAGCTAACCAGTGCTGAGTGGCACAAGCACCTTAACCATAGCCCATCATTTCTAGTCAATTGTGCAACACAAGCGTTATCACTCAGTAGCCGATTTGAAGAACAAGGACATCCCACAGTTACAGAATGGTTACCCATATTTAATCATCTGACAATACGCTTAGGGCGTCCATTAATCCATGCCGCTATAAAAAAGGCCATGCGCCTTTTAGCTTATCGATTTATTCTGGCTCAATCTATGAACGCAGCACTTAATTACTGCCAGCGACACAAAAACTACTTATATTCATTTGACCGACTAGGTGAAGCGGCCTTAACAACCATCGATGCCACTCGCTATTATCAAGACTATCTCGATGCTATCGAACAACTCAACCAGCAACCCAGTAACGCCAACCTCATGAGGAACCCAGACATATCAATTAAACTTTCCGCACTTTATCCCCGTTATGAACCTAGCCATTACCCTCAAGCTATTAAGTCACTCACCCAGCAGTTACTGACCCTTGCCCATAAAGCAAAACAGGCACAGATCACATTAACTATTGATGCTGAAGAGTCGGAACGGTTAATGATGTCACTGGCAATATTTTCAAACGTTTTCAACCATCCTGACCTGAAAGACTATCAGGGACTCGGGCTTGCGGTTCAGGCTTATCAGAAACGCTCTATTGCTACCATACACTGGCTCAGCGCCTTATCTCAACACCGGCATAAAATAATCCCCATACGCCTTGTGAAGGGCGCCTATTGGGATTATGAGATCAAGCAAGCCCAGCAACAAGGCCTGATCGATTATCCTGTTTACACTGAGAAGATAATGACCGACTGTTCTTATCTGGCCTGCGCACAACTTATTTTATCGCAACCTAAGGTTTTTTACCCTCAATTTGCCACCCATAATGCCCACACCATCGCTGCAATTCATTCATTAGCGAAAAAGCATACCCACTATGAATTCCAACGTTTATACGGGATGGGTGAGCAACTGTACGATGAAATTATGACCGTTAAACGGTGGCCAGTACCTTGTCGAGTCTATGCTCCTGTGGGCTCTTATAAAGATCTTTTACCTTACTTGGTGAGAAGGCTACTTGAAAATGGGGCTAATACATCATTTATCAGTCTTTTAGAGAACCCTGACATCCCGATTGATGATGCTATCGCCGACCCTATTGCTACACTAACAGCACAGCCATTCCCTGTTAGCACTAAACTACACCCTCCTCCTAAATTATTTGGGGAAAAACGGAAAAATTCACACGGCTTAAATTTAAATGATATTGACGTTATTAATACCATTCAACTGCAATTAAAAGCGATTGCAAAGACTCAACACACAGCAGCACCCTTAATTAATGGTCAATACTACGATGGCCTGAACAACACCGTACTCAATCCAGCCGATTCAAACGATACCGTTGGCCTGGTCACTTATAGTAGTTCTCTCGCTATAACAGCGGCAATAAAGTATGCCTCTGAAGCCTGTTTTCAGTGGCAAAAAGTCTCCATCGAAGAAAAAGTAAAATACCTTTTAAAAGCCGCCACGTTACTCGAAAAATACCGCATTGAATTGGTATCAATCTGTATTCGCGAAGGCGGGCGAACAGTAGTTGATGCCCTTAATGAAATTAGGGAAGCCGTCGATTTTTGTCGTTATTATGCTCAAATAGCCCGCGAAAAATTGAACGCCCCAGTTTCACTCGCTGGTCCCACAGGAGAAACCAACAGCTTATCCCAAATGGGTCGGGGTGTTTTTATCTGTATTAGTCCATGGAATTTTCCCATTGCAATATTTATGGGTCAAATTACTGCTGCATTAGTGACTGGTAATACCGTCATTGCCAAACCGACACAGTTAACTTCACTGACAGCAATGAAATGTATCGATATTCTTCATGAATCCGGTATCCCAAAATCTGTATTACACTTCTTACCAGGACCTGGTGGTTCGATTGGTCAACAGTTATTACAAGACCCGAATATTGCTGGCGTTGCCTTCACCGGATCAACTGAAACTGCTCAAATCATTAACCAACAACTTGCGAATCAGCACAAAAAAATCATCCCTCTTATAGCTGAAACCGGCGGACAAAATGTCATGATAGCTGATAGCTCAGCACTCCCGGAACAAGTCACACATGATGCCATTAATTCAGCCTTTAATAGTGCAGGACAACGTTGTTCAGCACTTCGGGTCTTGTTTTTACAAGAAGAAATTGCGGACACCATGATTGCCTTATTAATAGGCCATATGAAGACACTCACCGTAGGTAACCCAATGCAATTTCAGACTGATATTGGGCCTGTTATTTCAAATAAAGCATTCATTAAATTATCCGATCACATTAAAAATATACAACAACAGGCAACACTCCTTTATCAAATTACCGTTCCTGAACAGCTACACAAAGGACATTTTTTTGGTCCTTGCCTTATTGAAATAAAGTCATTAAAACAATTAAAAAGAGAAGTCTTTGGGCCTGTTCTCCATATCATACGCTATCAATCGGAACGCTTAGATCACGTCATTACAGAAATCAACGAAACAGGTTATGGGCTTACACTAGGCATCCACAGTAGAATTGAATCAACCATTGATCAGATTATCCAACATACGCATGTTGGTAATACTTATGTTAATCGCAATATAATTGGTGCCGCTGTCGGCACTCAACCTTTTGGTGGCATAGGTCTTTCAGGAACAGGACCCAAAGCCGGGGGTCCTTTATACCTTGATCGTTTTACCCTCGAAAAAACCCTTTCAATCAACACTTCAGCCATTGGAGGAAATATTGATTTACTGACTCAAAAATAGCCTATAAACAACCATCCTATTTTGGCATTGCCTTAAGGCCTTAAGGTCC
>DUCI01000032.1 GCA_012959905.1 Methylococcaceae bacterium
CAGCCGCACCACCGTGCGCCCAAAGTGATGTCGAAAATAACAAACCCATAACCACTAAAAATACACCTGAAAAATTCTTATTTTTACCTTTATTCAACACATTGCTCCCTAAATAAAAAAATGATCTGCTCAGTCATTAACGCACCGTTAAAAACAATCAAATCAATAAAAAAACCTTATTTACATGGCATTACAAACAGTAAGCCAACCTACCCAAACACGCTATTAGAACAAAACAATCAATACGAAGTAACGAATAATGATTACTCTGAAAAGGATCGAAATACATTAAAAGCAAGCGAACAACTCACTTTAAAACGACAGTATAGCGTAATTATTCACCGCTGAAAATGTGACAGATTACCGCGCGACACTTTGTCTCAATACGCAACACTGAATCCACCCGCCTACCTACGCATGAACTGACTTAAGTAACGATAACAGTAAGCATTATAAAAAAAGAATAAAAACAAATGTGCTTAACAAGAACCCTAAAGCAATGCTCATAACGGTAAAATTAAACCTATTAAACCATTGCAATGCGGCTTTAAAGCTACGTTCACTCTCATAGCCCCCCCAACCATCACCATGTTCTCTATCGCTTTTTACGTTCTCTTTGGGCTCTATTTCTAGAGCTTGTGTTATTGTCGACGCTTCAGGTATTGCCTCTACCGCTTTACGGTCCACTTCTGCCACTAAAACACTTTTAATCTGAACACCGACCTTGGGTATGATTAATTCATCGCTGTGGTAAGTTTCAGTTTTAGTACAATTCCCTGACTTATCCCAATAACGCCATATTCCTTCTTTTTTATCAACCACCCAATGCTGTTCTTTTTTCTTCTGACCGCCACTATACCAAAAAAACCATGCGCCATCATATTGACCATTTACAAAACAGCCCTGACCCGATTTCTGACCATTTCTGAACCAAAAGACCCAAAACCCACTTTCTTTTCCACCAACAAAATGACCTTCCGCCTTCCTCTGCCCGTTGTCATAATAATCAGTCCAGAGCCTAGATTCCTTACCGAATGTTTCCATGAAACCCTCACAATCACCGCACTTCACACCCAAGGATCTATATTACGCTACATCAACCCCCAAAAGGGCTATCGAACTTTTTTTCGCCATAAAATTCGTTAAAAACAGTATTCCCTCGCCAATACAGAACTTTCCCGCATTAAAAAAATAATGTAGCCCCAAAAACTATTGCGTTATAACTAACTTTACGGGTTGATCAATCTCTACAATCAAAAAAGCATATTGCTCAAATTGACGTGCCCAGCGATGCCCTATTGCCTCATCCATACCCAATACCAGAAAACTGGGTTCAACTGGCCAAAGACCCTTAATATCGCGTCCCTCACCGGGTAAAGATCTAAACCGCAGACGCTTCAACTGATTGGCCAATGCACTATTTCGATCGGTGTTTTCAGCTATAGTTCGTTGCCTACTCAATGGATTATAGGCCGTGATATAACTTGCCACACGGACACCGTTTGCTTTTAACAAACGAGTTCCATCATGACTCACAGCCTCAGGCTGCAAACAAATGTTACCTTGGTCACAAAACACAACATAATGCGTATTATGATAACTGGTTAAGAGTTCATTTGAAATTTCAATAGCCACAATACCATTAGATTATTAAATAACCATAAGCCTGTTACTTTTATCTTTGCGCTTCAAAGACTCACCCCTGAGCATAAATACACTTTAACCGACTGACTTAGTACACCCGATGATCATAATAACCCTCTTTCCACGCCTGTGGTTTTCCTTAAAAGTTTCACCTCAACGTTTAAGACTATAGGGGTGCCAGATTACTGTTGAACCACTTCCCCTACACGGTATTTTTCAGTGCTAATCCTAGCACCTGTTTTACCCCAATCAGTCCAGGAACCATCTTTCTTATCATTCTTATAGATTCCTTCATATCGCTTCTGACCGTTTTCATACCAGCGACTCCAAAGCCCCTCTAATTTACCATTCCTGTAGTTTATTTCTTCTTTCTTCTTGCCACTCTCATACCAAGACGTCCACAGCCCATTTTTCTGATCCTGCTTATAACTTCCTGCTAATTGTTTTTGACCATTTTCATACCACTTTGTTTTTAGGCCTTCTCTCACACCATCCTTAAGGTTTACTTCTTCTTCTAATTGCCCTTTCTTAGTCCACTTGGTCAAAAGCCCCTCACCTTTCCCATTCTTCCAACTCCCCTCTACTTCCTTGTTACCATTTTTATACCAACCCGTCCAAAGCCCATCTTCCTTTCCATCTTTGAAATTAATTTCCCAGCCTTTTTGTCCGCGCTCAAACCAACTCATCATAAGCCCATGCTGTTTTCCATCTTTATAATGCCGAATCGTTTTCTTTTGTTTATTCAAATACCATTCTATAGAAAGCCCCGTTAGCTTTCCCTCCGTGTAGTGCTCTTCTAATTGCCTAAACCCATTGACATACTTTTTAACCAACTTACCGGTATAGGGTGTATCGGATTTAAACTGATACATCACACCGTCTCTATCTTCTAATTCTGAAACTTCCTTTTCCAAACACCCTGTTAAAAACAGTAGCACTATGAACAAGCAACCCATCTTTTTCATGCCTAAATCCTTAAATAAATTCTACTTAATCAGCAACCAAGCAACTTCACCTGACACCATAAATAAAAAATGCATCCGCTACCTAATACTGCATCCACCAATCTGATAGCAGTCGATATAAAAAATGCACTATGTGATAAATAACCAAACTACTCACAAATAACACAAGCCAAGCTTCTGTCTGCATGATCTGTACTACACCCCACGCTTCAATCAAGTTATTACTCTCGACAGGCGCTGGTAATAATGACCTGAAGGGTATCTCTGGCCAAACTTCACGTTTCAACCACTGAGAACATTGAAAAACTAATAGCCCTATGGAACCCAAAAACAAGCAACCCCAGACCAAGAACAATGGCAGCCCAACAAGCCACCAAGCCGTGACCTCGAACATTTTTTTTAATTTTTTACTCAACGGTTTTTCTTGACTCACATTACGCCCTATCACTTGGTCAATACTTCTACTTCACCATTTTCGAAAAACCACGTTGTTACCCCGTTTTTCTGACCCTTTTTATATTCTGATTCCATTTTCACTTGACCTCCTTCGTAGAAGGTTTGAACCATGCCCTCTAACTGCCCTGCCTTATAGTTTTCTATTCTATGCACCCAGCCACCATTTATTGCGTACATCGTAAGCAACCCATCTAACATCCCATTTTTGTAATGCTCTTCATACTGTCTTTGACCATCTTCTCCCCATACCGTAAGCAGCCCTTCTAACTTACCGTTCTGATAAAATCCTTCTTCTTTCTTTTCACCATTGTCATAATACTCAGTAACCCAGCCATTTTTTTCGTTACTCACGTTGTTAGCCTCTATTTCTCTTAACTTCACGGATATTAAACCAAGCACTTTTGTAATGCTCGCCTTTTCAACAATGAATTTATCGATCAGATCAGACCAAGGAAAAACAACCGTGGTTAATCTAAGTATCGATGCGAATACTCTATGGGTTTAAAGACCCGCCAACGAATTTTATCCCATGCCATTGGAACGCTACCCATATCGCCTAATAAAAAAATGATTGCCCGCCCTAAAAATATTCTTCGGCAGTCGATGCAAAAGACAGGCTTAACATACCTAACAAAACCATTATTACAAGAGCATTTTACTTCAAAAGCAACTTAGTCCTGACATGGTAACGCATGATTACTTTTTAAGTAAAAACCCTTGACCTTTTTGCCGGTTAAACCATCTAGGGCGCATCTTGCGCTAACGGTGACACTCTCAATAACCCTACGCCATCGTATAGATTGTCGACTTATCTCCTTTTAATTCATTACTCTCATCCTGAACGTCCATAAAGAGTTCGATTATAAATTGCTGCAATCAAGGTATTACTGTAGACAATTCCTAGTAGCCGATTCTGGTTATCAACAACAGGTATTTGTTTATGAAGTTGCTCTGTCATCAAGGGGATAAGCGATGCAATGGGTTCGTCTCCTGAAATAACGACAATATCATTAGTCATAATCTGGCCCACTGCTTCAGGCTTATCAGAATGTAATAAACCCAATTTCTGGATAAACGTCTGAAAACGTTGCTGGAAACTCACATAAGGCATTAAGTCAATTACTTTTAAAAAATCATTTCGGGTGACTATACCAATAACTCGCCCAGTACCATCTAACACCGGCAACGCTCTTAGTAATTGCGTATGCAATAAACTCCACGCTGATTCAATATCAGTCCCAAATTCCACGCTCGGTATGTCTGTTACCATAATATCCCGACACAACATTCCTCTCTGTTTACGTTGGAAAGACAACGCTTCCATTTGATTAAACAAAAGAGCAAGATCCTGTGATGTTACATCAATAAAGCTGCTGTGTTGTGCGACAGCTGTTTTTAAATCCTGATCCAAAATACCCACATGACTTAAAACAATAGACTCTTGGTCAATGAACTGTTGCTGACTAGTTCTAGTTCTTGAGCCTGAAGGGTAGTCTCGATTCAAAATCCACCGATTAATAATTAATGCCAGAATCAATAAGATAGTTATATTAAGCCCAACGGGTATTAAAACAAAATTGTATCCTAAGTCGGCTAACTGCTCATCAGCCACTATGGGTGCCAATGCCGTAGCGGCCCCAGGCGGATGCAAACAGCGCAACAAAAACATCAACAGTGTAGAAATACCGACGGCTAATGCTGCCGTATAAATCAAATCAGGAAATAATAACCCGACAGTAACGCCGGTAACCGCTGAAATAACATGTCCTCCCAAACAAGCCCAAGGCTGTGCTACAGGACTATTAGGAATAGCAAAAATAATGACTGATGATGCGCCCAAAGAAGCAACAAGAATTATTTTACCGGGCCCTTGTATGATTTCATTGCAACTATATGAGACTAAAAAGATCGCTACAAAACAAGCGCCTGAGGAAATTAAAGCCTCCCTAACTTGAGTCATCACTCAAGCCCACTGGATATAATCAAAAAGCACCTCATATTTTAAATGACGAAATCTTACCCAACCACCTTATTTTATAAATCATTGGTTTATAATCCTTAAACCATAAATTAATGTTCCCTCATCTATATTACTCATATAATTAAGTTATTAACTGTTGTAATACTACAATATATTAAAGAGGTCTGATAATGAGTAATATTTTAAATGATGTTTTAACTGCTAATAGAGACTATGTTGAAGACTTTGGCGATAAAGGTGAATTACCCATGCCTCCAGGGCGTAATTTTGCAATTCTTACGTGCATGGATGCACGCTTAGATCCTGCTAAATATGCCGGATTAGCCGAGGGTGACGCCCACGTTATTCGTAATGCTGGCGGTCGCGCGAGTGATGACGCGATACGTTCACTGGTTATCTCCTACAAATTACTGGGTACCCGTGAATGGTTCGTGATCCATCACACCGATTGTGGAATGGAATATTTTAATAACGAAATCATGAGCGACTTACTCAGTAGTAGTCTAAAAACGGCTTCTGTTGATGCAGATGGCTGGCATGATTGCTGTGAAGGACCGGGTTCAACGGAAGGGAAATACATTAACTGGCTTACTATCAAAGAGCAAAGTGAAAGTGTTTTAGAAGATGTTACCCGTATTAAAGCCAGTTCTATGGTACCTTCAGATATTCCGGTTTATGGTTATATTTATGACTGTAAGTCAGGAAGATTAATTGAAGTTCCTGCGGCAACTGAGGCAGGAAAAGCAA
>DUCI01000033.1:0-4403 GCA_012959905.1 Methylococcaceae bacterium
ATTGTGAATAACACCACGGTGTTGATATTCTTTAAGAATCGCATGAACAACCGGCATGACCTCATCTACCTTCATCCCCACTTTAACCCGGTTATCATACAAAACCCGTAACAAGATATAATCTAGTCCGGTCAATAGTTCATTATAGGTCTTGTCATTAAATATAGAGGGGTAGACAGTATCGGCATCATTAAGCAAACCCATAATCTGTGTCAACTCTTCAACAATACAAGAAACTAATTTAGCGTGGGATCTGGCCCGGTCTACCGGAATCAAGACTCTTGCCGCTTTGATACCGCCACCCTTTGTCGTCTTAATATGTGCAACACAAACGCTATTGCGCGTTAAATGATTAACCAGTTGCATTGAATTTCGACCCATATACTGTCGCAAAGCCGACCGTATAAATTTCTCTTGGGTAAATGAAATAATTAAATCGGCTTTTTCCTTTTTATCTACGGCTACAAAAGCAATTCCGGTAATCGCTGTTAAATGACTCAAATGTAAACCGGTTAAGTACTCATGTAGTTTTTGATCTCCAACCTGATGATCATAATAAAAAGCAATAGGTCCTACCCACTTACTGATTGTTTTTTCTTTGACACCGTATTCAGTTTTCAGTGCAATTTCAGCAAAACTCTGCGCTAAATAATCTAAAGACCACCACCGATGACTCTCCGACAAGCTAGCCTGAGAGGCTAACAACAAAAAAACAGCTAAAACAATAGATTTACGATTACCCTTAAAAAGTAATCTTAAAAAAGTAGTGTCTACAAGATTGAATTTTTTAGCCCTCAAAATAAAACGAGTGCCTTGACTAAAGCACTCGTTAAACTTCCTGAGAAAATCACCGAGATCACTCAATAAAAATTCACTTAACGTTATAGATTTTAAGACCGACCCATAATTTATTCAATCTCGATTTTCAAATCGGCAACCGCCTGTTTACGTGCTAGTAATGCCGCATCCAATGAAAAACGTTTCTCTTTTATTTCCTGATCCAGTTTTTGTAAGAATCCTAATAAATTCTTTGCAGTATCTGATAACGCATCATAATCATATTCCGTATCATCAATTAAGACTTTAGGCGTTTTTTTTTCTTCAGCCATTTCTTTTCCTTTTTCTTTTTCTTTTTTAAAAAACATAGTTATATTAATTTCATCGATGTTGCAGTCATTGTAATCAAATCCTTGAGCAAAAAAATAGTAACTGTAAAAATTACCCTAAAAAAATTCAACACTGACTTCAGAGTTTCAATATTCTTTATTCAAAGCCAACTCTAACCAAGAATTTATTTCTTTTAAATGCTCTTCATTGACCAAACCTACCATAAATAAAAACTTAATTTTAAAATTGATATAACCGTATTTGGCCTCTAATAAATCTTTTCTTGCCTTATAGACCTGGGCTTGAGCCAACAAAATATCGGTAATTGTTTGCACACCGTATTTAAAACCTTTTTCCATTGCATTTTTGGCATTCAATGCTGCCTCCAGACTCTTTTGCGTCGCAGCAATACGACTGACACTGGCATTGGTTTTTAAAAAAGCCGCTTTAGTCTCCCTTAACACTTCTCTGACAGTGGCAATATTTTCTTGCCTGGTAATTTCAAGTTGCTGCGTCGCTTCATCAACACCACTTACGGTCGTTCCGCCGTTAAACAAAGGCATGGTAATATTTATTGCCGCTACTTGTGTTTCGGTATTCGGCTGTTGCGAACTCTGAAAACCGGTATTACTTTTTATAAAGCTCCATTTCATATCAACCACAGGTAAATGTTTTGATTTTTTTTCATTCACATTTAAACGAGCCGCTTCGACTTGTTGACCTTTAACCTGAATTATACGGCTTTTCTGACGCGCCTCCTCAACCCATAATTCAATAGCTCCTTCTATGGGTTTAAAAAAAACATCCTCGCGTAAGCGCTGATTTAAATGAATCGTTTGCCCTGTTAATTTTCTCAAATTATCTTTGGCAATAACATATTCGGTCTCAGCATCTATCAAGTCAGCCTCCAAGGCACTTAACTTTGCTTCAATTCCCATGACATCGGTAATTCTAACAATCCTTTTCTCAAATTGTCTTTTCAATTGCAATAACTGTTGTCGCGTACTGGTAATTTCTTGCTGATTTAGAAAAACACCATCACGCGTATTTAAAACATCGAAATATTTTTGCACCACTTCAAACATTAAATTCTGTTCTGCCAGAACGGCTTCAAGATCGTACTGGTCATGGACTTTCTGGGCTCTTCGCCAATTAAAATATTTAGGCAAATCAATAACCGATTGGCTGACATTGAAGTTATATTGCTCACCCTTATAACCCTCCATTCCAGCACCCGTTGAATAACGATCATTCAATGACAAATTGGCCGTGGCGCTAATCTGTGGCAGAAGTTGACCCCCTGCGCTACTGGATTGAGCAGCACCTAATTTACGCTTAAAAAAGGCAGATTTTAACGTTGGATCATTATCAACAGCCTGTTGATAAATACGCATTAAGTCACTACTGTTTGCAGTAACACTATAGATAACTAACAAAAAAAGACTTATTATTTTCACGACTTTTTTATTCTTCAATTAAGGCACGCGCAAAGGCATTAGATACCGGTTGTGTTAAATATTCAAATAACGTTCTATCACCGGTATTAATAAATACTTCTGCCGGCATACCGGGTTGTAAAACAAATCCTTTCAACTTCTCCTGACTTTCTTGAGTGATCTTAATCTGTGCCAAATAATAAGGCATGCCATTGTCTTCATTCACCAACCGGTCTGCTGAAACCGTTAACACTTCCCCTTCAACTTCCGGGGTGATGGCCTGATTAAAAACACTAAAGCGGACATCGGCTAATAAACCCGCCTTCACTCGATCGATATCCATAATAGACACTTCCGCATCAATCATTAACTCTTCACGTTCAGGTACAATATCCATAATCGCGCCACCCGGCGCAATCACCCCTCCCTCCGTAAAAATAACCAGTTTCATGACTTTTCCATCAACCGGCGCTTTTATAATCGTTCGATTTTGTTTATCGGTTAGTGCAATGAAACGCTCCTCTACATCGTAAATTTTGGCATTCACTTCTTCGAGCTGATTAATCACAGATTCGGTAAAATCCTTTTTAACTTGTAACACCTCTAATTTTGCTTCACTGGTTTTCATTTCTATACTGGCAATGCCTGCGATTAATTCTCCCAAATCACCTTGGCTACTCGCAAATCTACGTTCGATATCTCTTAATTTATTTTTTTCTATAAACCCTTCCTCCAGCAATGCTTTTAAATCACTCTGTTCTTCCTGATAGGAGGCCAATAACGCTTTTTTTCCAACCAATTGCGCCAACATTCCTTTGCGCTGTGATTCTAACTGACTAACACGTTGCGCTAAAACCGCAACCTTCCCTTCATAGACCGTTTTTCTTGCAGCAAACACCAGCACTTGTCCTTCGCGTGCCTGAAGGGTTCGTCTATCATTTTTAAACACATCCTCTGGAAACTGAACGGCTTGCTGTAAATCTTTTTCCGCTATTAAACGGGCACGCTGCATTTTTAACACAATCATTTCGCCCCTGATTATTTCTAACTGTGCTTTTGTCTGCGTATCATCTAAGCTAATCAGGGTTTCTCCTTTCTTAACAATATTTCCATTACTCACATGAATTTTGTGCACGATTCCACCGTCTAAATGTTGCACGGTTTTACTATGCGTTTTAACCACCAAAACTCCAGGCGCCAATGCCGAACTTCCAATCGGTGCAAAAAAAGACCAGATCCCAAATACCCCAAAAGCTAAAAAGGTAATCAGGTAGCCAATTTTCCTAATCGGCTCATCATCCGTTTCCAATCTCTCTTTATCTTTTTCAATGCCTATCATGGCTGAACTTCTGATTCATGTTTAATTTGTTTTTTCTGCGCCAGGCCTTTCAAATGAGCAATCACATCATCACGCATTCCATAAGCGGCTAAAGCACCGTCTTTGATAATTAATATCTTCTTAATTTTTGAAAGCACATTATTTCGATGGGTAATAATAATCGTGGTGATTTGTTCAGCCTCTAATGTCGCTAATGTTTCGGCTAACGACTGCTCACCGACATCGTCCAGATTTGAATTAGGTTCATCTAAAACAACCAGTTTCGGACTGCCGTATAATGCTCTGGCCAAGCCAATACGTTGACGCTGCCCACCCGACAACGTACAGCCCGATGGTCCAATCGCAGTGTCATACCCTTCCGGTAAAAGCAGAATCATTTCATGCACACCCGCCATTTGTGCAGCCTTAATCACTTTTTCTGAATCAATTTCGGAAAACCGCGCTATGTTCTCGCTGATACGGCCCTGAAATAACTCAATATCCTGCGGCAAGTAACCCACATGCGGCCCCAGAGCCTCTCT
>DUCI01000033.1:4413-5649 GCA_012959905.1 Methylococcaceae bacterium
ATTCCAACTCATAATATCTGCGCCATCCAGACGAACAACGCCTTCGCTGGCAGGCCATATTCCAAGTAATCCACGTGCCAGCGTACTTTTACCCGCGCCGGTAGGGCCAATAATAGCCACTGAATCGCCAGCATCAACTTCAAAAGTTAATCCGTTAATCACCGGTTCTTTTGCCCCGGGCGGGACAATGAAAATGTTTTCAACTTCTATTTTACCCACCGGCGCTGGCAATGGCATGGTTTTCAGATAGGCCGGTATATTGAGTAAAAGTTCATTCAACCGGTTATATTGCCCTCTGGCCGCAATAAACCCCTTCCAGGAACCAATCAACAAGTCAATCGGGGCCAATGCCCGCCCTAACAAAATTGAACCGGCGATCATCATTCCGGGACTAATCTCACCTTGAATCACTAAAAAAGCCCCAATCCCTAAAATCACAGATTGTGCGGTCATACGTGTGACTTTAGAAAGGGCTGTGATCATGCCACCTCGAGCACTGGCTTTAGACTGTAGTACTAAAACGTCATAAGCATTATCAAGCCAGCGTTGCCGAACATTTGACAACATCCCCATCGCTTCTATAACTTCTGAATTACGCAAATTCTTGTTAACCTGAGCCCTGCCACTGGCAGCTAAGGTATTGGCATCACTTAAGGGTGCACTGGTTAATTTTTCATTAACAACAGCCATGATCAGTAAAACAATCGCTGTCAAAATCGCCATCCAGCCATACCAGGGATGAAACAAGAACATGACGATGATGTAAAAAGGTAGCCAAGGCGCATCAAAAAAAGCAAATAACCCATTCCCGGTTAGAAATTGTCTTAATGCCGTTAAATCATCCAAAGGTTGTGCAGATGCAGTCACACCTCCACTGTATAATGACTGTCTGAAGGCAACCTCAAAAAGCCGATGATGTAACATCGTTTCCAAACGGGTACTGACTCTGACCAGAATCTGTGTTCGAACCCATTCCAATAATCCTAAGGTTAAAAACAACACTAACATGAGTAAAGTCAATGTATACAACGTTGACTCACTCCCCGTTGGAACGACGCGGTCATAGAGTTGCAACATATAGATCACTGGAACCAACATCAGAAAATTAATAAACATACTAAAAAAAGCAGCCGAAAAGAATGCTCCCCGGCAAACATTCAATGCTTCTTGCAAATCTGATCTTATCGTCTTATCCATGATTTTTTTCACCTTTCACGCAATGCCTTTTCACGTGCT
>DUCI01000034.1:0-2164 GCA_012959905.1 Methylococcaceae bacterium
GAAGACAACAAGGAATCAGTCAAGTGCTATAGTGTGTCAATTAATCACGTTTTAATTTTTATTGTTGAGGTTGGGTATGTTTGGTTTTTTTGAAAAGAAAACAACGGGGTTTTCATTCAAGTGGTATGAAAAATTGGCCAAACAAGGCGGTTCTGATGCTCAATACACCTTAGGACATATGCTTGAAAATGGACAAGACACGCCCCAAGATTACCAAGAAGCCCTTAAATGGTATAAAGAATCGGCTGAACAAGGGCTGGCTAAAGCACAAAACAATTTAGCGCGAATGTATTACCTTGAACAAGGTGTTCCCCAAGATTACCAAGAGGCCCTTAAGTGGTTTAAGAGAGCTGCAAAACAAGGCCACGCAACGGCACAAAACAATTTAGCGCGAATGTACTTCATGGGCCAAAGCGTTCCCCAAGATTACAAAGAAGCCCTTAAGTGGCTTAAGAAATCAGCAGAACAAGGGTATGCTGGCGCACACTTCCATTTAGGGATGATGCATGAAACCGGTCAAGGTCTTCATAAAAACTGTGTGAAAGCACATATGTTTTACGCTATTGCGGCAGCCGATGGCCACAAAGAAGCCGCGGACGCTAAAAATCATGTTGCTCAGAGCATGACCGCTAAACAACTAGAAAAAGCACAGCTATTAGCACAGAAATAGCTACCGGCTCGTTAACGGCCTTCGGATAAATCTGGTACTGCATCTCCCAAGCACTGATGTCGTTTAGCCTCAACAACGATGATTCATGAGGCGCTAGCCGGATTGCCGCGTGTAGACTCAATCATCTAAATCTTCCTGTTTAGCCGTTCTTGCTCATGTTAAATTTTACGCCATAAAAAGCGGACATTAAACGAACGTCACCGTTACCCGTAGCCGCCATGGCCTCTAAATCTGCCGACAAATTTACCTCCAGAACCCATGCCCGGTAAGATTAACCGAACGAAATGAATATAAACGCCGTATTGCTATAAAGTCCTTGTAAAGATTATAGAAAATATATTTTTTTTACCCTCCGCCCTTAACCGTTTGTTCTATTTTTGCTATTATAATAGGGATATAATTTTTATACATAAAGGTACCATGGACGCTTTAAAACTCGGAATTAATGGCTTTTCTTATGCTGATCTCTACGATGCTAATCGTTTAAATGATTTACTCGTAAAATTTGAACACCACCTTGAAGAAAACAACAGCACGTTATTTGCAGACTATAGCGCCTATCGACAATCTAAAGGCGACGGCATGTCTCCTGAGGCCATCTCTGAAGTTTTAGTTCAAACAGCGCCGGTCGTGGGTGAATTTATTGCTCAGATTTTTGGCGTCGAAAAAGAAAGAGAAGCGCAAATAAGCGCCATTCAAGATGAAATAAACACCATCTTTGCCCTCAAGAACCAAATCATTACTGCCGCCAATAAAAAATTCCGCCGTGAAAAAACCGATGACTGGGATATTGCCACAATCAAGCAACAAGTCAGCCTGTTTATTGATTTACTCTTTCCCGTCAACGCCACAAAAGCAGACCCTGAATATAAACTGGCCTGGTCTGCCACAACATTGGACCGGCTAAATAAACATTTTGAACGCTTAGCCGCTGGCGAACAATCACCTGAACAACCCACTATTGACGGAATCCTAACGCAATGGCGCCACAAGTTAACCCAAGATGCGACGGCCAAAACATTATTTGCACCGGCCCTCGCCGAGCAAGAATCTCAGGCCTTTGTACAATCATTACTCGCCATCTTTCAGCGCTGGATTTTTATTGCCCCTAAAGATCCTGAACTACAACAAACAATAACGCAGTGGCTGGGTTTTAAAAGCGCATCGCGCACAGATTTTAATAATTTAGTGCCAACAGAACGTCACACTGTTTCTGGTTACGATGTTTTAACCGGACCCAAAGAAAGCCGTAGACGACGCGATGGCTTTAGCTTAACTGACCAACGCTACGATCAACGCCACATCCTGTATGAAATAAACCAATGTAAATACTGCCATGACCATGATACCGATTCGTGTTCAAAGGGCATGCGCTTAAAGAAAGAAACAGGCTTTCGTCGCAACCCACTTGATATCCCCTTAACCGGTTGCCCTTTGGAAGAAAAAATTTCTGAAATGCAGTTGGTGAAACGCCAAGGCGATAACATCGGGGCT
>DUCI01000034.1:2181-5508 GCA_012959905.1 Methylococcaceae bacterium
CCCCATGTGTCCAGGCACCGGTCACCGTATTTGTAACGACTGTATGAAAGGGTGTATCTACCAGAAAACTGAACCTGTTGATATCCCACAGGCTGAAACCAGCGTCCTCACTGATGTATTATTTATGCCTTACGGTTTTGAAATATACAGCTTCTTAACGCGCTGGAATCCTTTAAATGTAAAACGACCCCATGCATTACCCTACAACGGCCTCAACGTCTTGGTTGCAGGGATGGGGCCTGCTGGCTATACCTTGGCACATTACCTACTCAATGAAGGCTTTGGGGTCGCGGGTATCGATGCACTTAAAATTGAACCCTTACCAGAACGCTATATTGGGTCTGCTGACACCCCTCCTGAACCGATTCGTGACTTCAACGACCTCTACGAAGCCTTGGACGAACGCATTATGCTGGGCTTTGGTGGTGTCGCTGAATACGGCATTACCGTTCGCTGGGATAAAAACTTTCTTAAAGTCATTTACTTAACGCTGGCTCGGCGTCAAGCTTTCAAATGTTACGGCGGTGTACGCTTCGGCGGCACTTTAACCATTGAAGATGCTTGGGAGATGGGCTTTGATCACATCGCCATGGCCAGTGGCGCAGGAAAACCCACCGTTATCGGCATCAAAAATAATTTGATCCGCGGTATTCGTAAGGCCTCTGACTTCCTAATGAGCCTGCAATTAACCGGGGCTGCCAAAGCCTCCTCGCTGGCTAATATGCAGGTTCGCCTGCCTGCGGGTGTTATTGGCGGCGGCTTAACAGGAACAGATACAGCAACGGAATTACTGGCCTATTACCCGGTTCAAGTTGAAAAAATCCTACACCGCTACGAAACCTTGGTTTCAATTTACGGTGAAGAAGATATCCGGTCTCGTTACGATGACGAAGAGCACGTTATTTTAGAAGAATTCTTAGCACACGGCCGTGCTATTGTTGGCGAACGAGAACGTGCTAAACAACACAATGAAGACCCTGACTTCCAGCCACTCCTTAATGCTTGGGGCGGAGTCACTATGTTCTACCGTAAAGGCTTACGCGACGCACCGGCCTACCGCCAAAATCACGAAGAAATTATTAAAGCCTTTGAAGAGGGTATCGCCTGGGTTGAGGGACTTAGCCCTATTGAAGCGATTCAAGATGAAAACGGCCATCTCAAGGCAATGCGTTTTGACAAGCTCCAACAAGCAGAAGGGCGCTGGTCTTCAACTAATGAAGAAATTGAAATTCCTCTCAAAAATCTTTATGTGGCCGCGGGTACATCGCCCAATACGATTTACCAAGATGAACACCCCGATAGTTTTGTGATGGATGGAAAATTTTTCCAACGCCACGAACCTGAATGGACTGATGGCGCTGAACCTAAATTAACCGCCACCGATGACGACTGGAATCCGAAAATAGGACAGCCCGCACCTTTTACCTCTTATCAGGAAAATGGCCGGTACATCTCGTTCTTTGGTGACAACCATCCTGTCTACGCGGGCAACGTTGTAAAGGCGATGGCCAGTGCGAAAGATGGCTATCCTTACATTAGCAAACTTTTTGAAGAGCAATTAAGTCAACTGGACCCCTCCACGCAAACACAACGCGACCAAAAACTCCTCGACCTACAAAAGAACATGGACGACCGGTTAATCGCGAAAGTTGTCCAAATCAACCGATTAACACCAACGATCATTGAGATTATTGTTCGCGCCCCGATGCAAGCAGAGAAGTTTTATCCGGGTCAGTTTTATCGGGTCCAAAGTTTTGAAGCCAACGCTGAAATTATTCAAGGCACCACGTTATCAACTGAAGGTATTGCACTGACCGGTGCATGGGTCGATAAAGACAAAGGCCTTATCTCTCTCATCGCACTTGAAATGGGAACCTCTTCAAGACAATGTGCCCTTTGGGAAATTGGTGATGAACTGGTTGTGATGGGTGTAACCGGTGCGCCTACAGAAATCCCCAGCAACCAAACCATTGCCTTAATTGGCGGCGGTCTTGGTAATGCCGTGCTCTTTTCCATCGGCAAGGCAATGCGTGCTGCCGGCAACAAAGTCATCTACTTCGCTGGCTATAAAAGCAGCCAAGACCAATTCAAGACTGAAGACATTGAAGCCGCTTCTGATGTTATTGTCTGGTCGGTTGATGCTGGCAACGATGTAAGTGCTCTACCAACAACACGACCACAAGATTTTAGCTTTGTCGGCAACATCCTCAAAGCGATGGAGGCTTATGGCAAAGGCGACCTTGGAGAAACCACACTTCAATTACAAGATGTTAAACATTTGATCGTTATCGGCTCACACCGAATGATGGCTGCTGTGAAAGAAGCACGAAGTGGCATGCTCAAACCCTACTTAAAAGATCATGAAGCCGTTGCCTCTATCAACTCACCGATGCAATGTATGATGAAGGGTATTTGCGCACAATGCATGTGCCGACATACCGACCCGAAAACCGGTGAAGAATATTTTGTCTATTCGTGTAATAACCAAGATCAAGATCTAGACCGCGTTGATTTCGACCACCTTGACGCCCGATTACGGCAAAACTCGGTGCAAGAAAAACTCTCTAATAAATGGCTCGACTATTTACTGGATACGCGAAATACCAACTAATCAACGCTACCCTTCAAACTTAAAAAATGCACACCTTCTTTAACCAAGAGGGTGTGCACTTACAATATCGTTTCAATGCCCTTCGAGCCAACGTTCCGCTAAAGACCGACCTGCTTGTCGCTCCGCCTCAATCAAAGACCCGTTGATTAAACGGTCTGCCTTTCCTTCTGAAAAACCCTCTTTATTAGCGGCAAGAAAAGCCCATTGATAGGCTTTTACATTGTCTTTAGGAATATCGCCCCCATACTGGTAAAGCTCACTTAACCGCAAGTAAGCATCCGCATCACCTTGATTGGCTGCTTTTAAATACCATTGCAACGCTTCAGCAATATCTTTATTCCCTCGGGTTGAAAACTGATACAACGCACCGAGATTGTATTGCCCTTTAGCACTGCCTTGATTCGCCGCACTTAAATACCATCGCGCGGCTTCTTTCTCATCGAAGCCCACACCTTTCCCGTACTGAAATAACCAGCCCAAACTTATTTGCCCATTAATATCGCCTTGCTGTGCGGCTAATAAATACCAATCTTTTGCTTTGTTATAATTTAACAGCACCCCTTGACCGAATTCAAACATCACACCCAATTGATGCTGTGCACCGGCATGGTTCTGACTGGCTGCTTTGACATACCATTCCCGTGCCTTTTGGTAATCTCTAAAAACACCCTTCCGATAATGGTACATATACCCTAAATAATACTGCCCATCACCAT
>DUCI01000035.1 GCA_012959905.1 Methylococcaceae bacterium
CCCCTATTTTTTTAATACTGGGTTATTTAACACCGGTGAACAACTTGGAAAATTAGGTGAATTCTATGCGCTGGCCTTGCAACAATCGACATTAAACCCTGACGTTCTGTATGGTCCGGCCTATAAAGGTATTCCATTAGTGAGCACCACATCCATTGCCTGTAGCCGCCTTTTCAATAAAGAGACTCCCTTTACCTTTAACCGTAAAGAGGCCAAAGACCATGGCGAAGGCGGCGCGCTCGTTGGGGCCCCCTTGCACGGACAAATTCTAATTTTAGATGATGTTATTACTGCCGGCACGTCTGTCCGTGAGTCTGTTGAAATAATCACCCAAGCCGGCGCTTCCCCTTGCGGTGTCTTAATTGCTTTGGACCGACAAGAGAAAGGTCCTAATAACCGTTCAGCGATCGCCGAAGTAGAAGAAGAATTCAACATCCCCGTTGTCTCTATAATTAATCTAGAGACCATTATTAGCTACCTGTCTCAGCAACCCCAATTTAAAGATAAATTGGCTATCATCACTGAATACCGAAACACCTACGGGGTAACCTCTTAGGCTTTACGAAAAATAAGATCCCAAACACCGTGTCCTAATTGAATACCACGACGCTCAAATTTTGTCAGTGGTCGATAATCTGGCCGCGGACAAAAAGTACTGTCTGGGCTTTCATTGACTAATGATTTATTTTCCCCGGCAACGCTTAACATCACCTTAGCATACGCCTGCCAATCTGTTGCCATGTGTAAATAACCGCCTGGCTTTAGTTTTTGACTCACCAACGCCATAAAATAACTGTCAACAATACGCCTTTTATGATGCCGGTTTTTCGGCCACGGATCCGGGAAATAAAGCTGTAATCCTGCTAGGCTATTATCACTAATTTTTTCCGACAAAATTTCTATCGCATCATGACAGTAGACCCTGACATTATCGGTTTGATGATTATCAAGGTTCAATAATAAATGCCCAATACCGGGTCGATGAACCTCGATACCAATGTAATCATTTCCTGAATTTGCACGCGCCATTTCCGCAAGCGCCTGACCATTACCAAAACCTATCTCAACAATCAACGGCGCTTCCCGTCCAAAAGTGGATACGGTCTCTAACGGTTTTTCATAAGATAACCCGTACCTATCCCACCATTGTTCCAGTGCAAATTGTTGTCCTAAAGTAATCCGCCCCTGTCGCCGGATAAAGCTACGAATGGCTGGCGTTTTGGTTTTCAAATGCTCTAACACTATCAATCGGTCCTTAGATAATCCGAAGAGAAAATAGTAAGGCTTTAATTTACAAAAACAGCCCGTCTATAGGCGAAGATGCCGATGCAAATCGCTTCCGTGGCATACGCCCCGCTCGATACGCTTCTCTGCCCGCTTCAATCCCTTTTCTCATTGCCGAGGCCATTAAAACAGGATCTCTAGCCTCTGCAATAGCGGTATTCATAAGTACACCATCACACCCTAACTCCATCGCCACAGCTGCATCTGATGCCGTACCCACGCCTGCATCGACTAAGATAGGTACACTGGCATTCTCAACAATTGTTAAAATATTATAAGGATTACGTATTCCCAAGCCCGACCCGATCGGTGCCGCCAACGGCATAACCGCAACACAACCAATATCTTCCAATTGCTTCGCAACAATAGGATCATCATTGGTATACACCATGACATCAAAACCATCTGCAACCAATATTTTAGCCGCCTCTAATGTCGCGACAATATCGGGGAACAGTGTTTTTTCATCCCCTAATACTTCTAGCTTAACCAATCGATGTCCGTTCAAAAGCTCTCTGGCTAACCTGCACGTACGAACAGCATCATCAACGGTATAACACCCCGCTGTGTTGGGTAAAAGCGTAAAATTATCCGGTGAAATAATATCAAGCAAATTCGGCTCATCAGGATTCTGACCAATATTTGTACGTCGTATAGCAACGGTTACGATCTCCGCACCACTGGCTTCAATCGCTAAATAAGTTTCATTTAGATCTTTATACTTACCGGTTCCAACCAACAGCCGCGAATGAAAACTTTGCCCGGCAATGATCAACTCATCAGTTTGCCCACCACCAATAGCATGCACAATTTCTAAACGATCATTAGCACTCAACGTCTTACTCACATACTGGTCAAAGGGTAAAATCTCTTTATTCAACTCAACAGCAATACGCTTATTGTTATAGCCTAAGGTACGGACTAACTCTGCAATAGTTGAACCATCTTGCAGTACCTTCATCTCACCATTTACATAAATTTCCATACGGTTACCCTTTAATTCTAATTACTTTTTCGACGTTGTCTGACTGCATTGGCTAATACATCTAACAAATTAACGGTATCTTCCCAGCCCAAACAAGCGTCCGTTATGCTTTGCCCGTACACTAAAGGTATACCGCTGGTGACATCTTGGCGACCGGCGACCAGATGACTTTCAATCATCGCGCCGATAATACGATCATCTCCTCCGCTAATCTGACCGGCAACGTCCTCGCCTACCAAAAGTTGACGGTGACACTGCTTCATACTATTAGCATGACTAAAATCTATCATGATATTGGGCGTTAATTGCGCTTTTTCTAATACTTTAGCCGCTTGATCCACACCCACCGCATCATAATTGGGGCCCGCATGTCCGCCTCTTAAGATCAAATGCGTGTCTTCATTACCTGTGGTCGAAAAAATAGCCGAATGCCCCGCGTGCGTTAATGATAAGAAATGATGCGGACTCCTTGCACAGCCAATCGCATCCACCGCAATTTTAACCGTACCGTCGGTTGCATTCTTAAAACCAACCGCACAAGATAAGCCTGACGCTAACTCCCTGTGCACTTGACTTTCCGTCGTTCTGGCGCCAATGGCCCCCCAAGAAATTAAATCAGAAACATATTGTGGGGTGATTAAATCTAAATATTCAGTCGCTGCGGGCACACCTAAACTATTAACGTCCACCAACAATTTACGCGCAACACCTAAACCCTTATTGATATTAAAACTGGCATCTAAATCAGGATCGTTAATTAACCCCTTCCAACCCACGGTGGTACGGGGTTTTTCAAAATAAACCCGCATAATTATAATTAACTCGTCACCCAGGCTTTTTTTAATCTGAGTCAGTCGTTCAGCATAAGCCAACGCCGCCACCGGATCATGAATAGAGCAAGGACCGACAACAACAACTAGTCGATCGTCTTCCCCCCTAAGAACCTGATGAATCGCTTGTCTTGCTTGCAAAACTGTTCTCGCCGCCGACTCTGTAATCGGTAATTCTTGATGAACCGCATCAGGAACAATAACCTCTTTTGTTTCGCTAATACGAAGATCGTCAGTATTTAGCTTTTTCTCTACAATTTTTACCATTGTTTTAACTAATTAATTTAGCGCCATTAAGCCGTATATAAACCCTTTATCTTACCTTTTTTAGCACTAAATTGTTAGCATTGCCCCGTTAATTTTACCTTTGCTGCGACCCTTTTCACCACCACAAAAATTCTGTGACCCCTTTTCTTACTCATTGGCATGACCCGTCTTCCCTCCTTTAAAGAATTATCCAGACGAAACCGTGCCTTCCTGGTTAAAAAAATATAAACTATTAATCACTCTCGCTACTCATCCTATTAACGGCCACCCAATGAGCACGCCCCAACAGAACAACCCTATTGAACTAGAAAAAATTAATCAAGAAACCGCCAAAATAAAGTGGTCTGAATTACAACGTTTCTTTGCAGCCGGTCAAGCGATCTTTATTGCATCTAACCTGGATCTCATTTGCACGGCCCAGCACATGGCCGCTGACAATAACGTCTTCCTTGAAGAGGCCATCGCTAATAATACCATTCACCCGGTCACTGATGAGCAAGCCAAAGAATGGCTTGCCAATGATATTTCAACGTGGACCGTTGTTGTAAAACCTTGGCTACTGGTTCAACCCATCACGCCTAAGCCGGACTAAAGTCATGGGCCGATGGAGACCTCCCGCACCAAAATCCTCGCCTTACATTAGTGCTAAAGGCTTTGAAACATTACAACTTGAATTAAAAGATCTTTGGCAGAAACGAAAAGGGGTCACCGAAGCCTTGTCTGCCGCAGCTGCAGAAGGCGATCGTTCTGAAAATGCTGAATATATTTATCGAAAAAAAGAATTGCGTGAAATTGATCGTCGTATCCGCTACCTACAAAAACGGTTGCCGAATCTTAACGTCATCCGAGACCAACCCGCAGACCTAAGCTGTATTTTTTTTGGCGCTCAAGTCACGCTTCAAAATGATCAAAACCAAAAAGTACAATACCGAATAATGGGGCCAGATGAACTATCAAGCTCTGGAAACATCAGTCTAGACTCTCCCTTAGCTAAAGCACTGCTAAGAAAATCTATTGACGATACCGTTTCAATTTCCACAGAATACGGCAAAAAAACTTACACTATACTGAATATAACCTACGGCTGAAATGAAACAATTATTACTGCTCAGACATGCAAAATCAGACTGGTCCTCCAATTGCTCAGACCTAAATCGTCCGCTGAACCAACGCGGCGAAACTAATGCCAAATTATTAAATCAATGGCTCCAGAATAACCCAGACTGTCACCCTGATTATATCCTTTGCTCACCCGCTAAACGTGCGATAGAGACTAGCCAACTAGCCACACAATCATTAATGCCTCCAGCACTCATTCATAATGATGAACGATTATACCTTCCATCAGTTTCAAATATTATAACGGTATTGGCTTCTATTGAAGCCCATTATCAACGGGTACTATTGGTTGGCCATAATCCTGGATTTGAACAATTACTCATCTGGCTAACAGAAACTCAACCCGATCAATTAAAAACAGATAAAACAATGACCACCTGCAATCTTGCAAAGTTGTCACTACCCGCTATCAAAGACCCCTTCCAACAAGGCCAATCAGAACTTATTTTCTTGAAGCGACCTGAAGATTTTAAAAACGATTTAGCAATTAATTAATCCTGGACGTTATTTGAAAAGGCTTCAGGGGGAGCCAATGATATGCCTGGTATCGCTTGATACGCCTCATCCCTTATACCGTTCAGATAATTTAATTCAAAAACCTTCATACCCTCTCGGTCCCAGCGCGTCACTATCCCATCTAACTGTCCAGCGGTATAGTTTGCTGACCACTCCAGTTGGCCATTGTCATACCACTCCTGAACCAAACCATCATATTGCCCCAATTTATACATACCATCCCAAGACTTCGTCCCATTAGCATGCCACAACGTTATTAGCCCATCCATAACACCTTGTCGAAAGTAACCTTCTTGTTTTTTATGACCATTACGATGCCACAACACAACAAAGCCATCGAGTTCCC
>DUCI01000036.1 GCA_012959905.1 Methylococcaceae bacterium
CAATTAATCAAGCCAATTATAATAGTCCTTTGCGGTAGCTAATGCCTCTGATGGCGCTTGCTTGTAAGCTCCAACAGGTACTGCATAAAAAACACTAATAATTCCCACTGGTATTCTTAACCACACAGGCTCTTGCTTTTCATATTTTTTATTTACAGAAGACCATTCATTTATAGCACCTGAAGCACTACCGGCGACTGCACCGACCACAAACCCAAGTGCACCACCCACCACTTTAAAAGGGAATTGAACAACCTCTTTCCCTGTAAACGTCACACCCTCAGAATCACTCCCCGCAAAGGCCGTTCCTACAGGAAGCAACAATGCCATTGCTGTAAATAATACTATCAATTGTTTTCTCATAAATGACTCCTTGTTGATTAAAAATTTAAACATTATTTTGTAAAATAATTACACCCTAAATATGAAAAAAAGCACATAAAGCTTGTATTTTTTATTTTGCCTCTTCTTTATAACAATTACTACCTATTTTGTCTATTTTACTGACCTCAATAGAATCGCTCCTGGCTCTTTTTCTCGTGCTGAACTTATTGATGACCCTAATCTCCAAGCAAAAAAAAGCAGCGCCAAAAATCGTTAGATTCTCTGGCACTGCTTCTTTTGGTATTGAACAGTCTGTTTTTTAGATCACTTCAAAAGCACCTAAAAACAGATGGCTAGCCTTACATCATGCCGCCCATACCGCCCATACCACCCATGCCACCCATATCAGGCATGGCAGCAGATGATGCGCCATCATCCGGTTGATCTGCAACCATAACTTCGGTGGTAATCATTAAACCCGCAATAGAGGCTGCATTCTGTAATGCTGAACGCGTCACTTTAGCCGGATCTAAAATACCCGAAGCGACCATATCACCGTATTCACCCGAAGCAGCATTGTAACCGTAGTTACCTGAACCATTTTTCACATCATTCAAGACTACCGAGGCTTCAGCACCGGCATTAGTCACAATTTGACGTAAAGGCTCTTCCATGGCACGACGTAAAATAGCAACACCGACTGACTGGTCATTATTGGCAGTTTCCAAGTCTTCAAGGCTGCTGATAGCACGAACCAAAGCAGTACCACCGCCCGGAACAACACCTTCTTCAACCGCCGCTCTTGTTGAATGTAAAGCATCTTCAACACGGGCTTTTTTCTCTTTCATTTCCATTTCAGTCGCAGCACCGACTTTAATAACGGCAACACCACCGGCTAATTTAGCCAAACGCTCTTGTAGCTTTTCTTTGTCATAGTCTGAAGTTGCATCTTCAGCTTGTGCACGAATTTGCGCTACACGACCGGTAATTTGGTCTTCAGCACCCGCGCCATCAATAACGGTTGTATTGTCTTTAGTGATCTGTACTTTTTTCGCAGTACCCAATTGATCAAGCTCTGCTTTTTCTAAAGATAAACCCACTTCTTCAGAAATCACGACACCGCCAGTCAAAATAGCAATATCTTCCAACATCGCTTTACGACGATCACCAAAACCCGGTGCTTTAACCGCAGCCACTTTAACGATACCACGCATGTTATTAACCACTAGCGTTGCAAGCGCTTCGCCTTCAACATCTTCCGCAATAAGCAATAATGGACGGCTGGCTTTAGCTACATTTTCAAGAATAGGCAATAAATCTCTAATATTAGAAATTTTCTTGTCGAAGATCAAAATGAATGGGTTCTCTAACTCAACACTCATGCTGTCTTGATTGTTAATGAAGTAAGGTGAGAGGTAACCACGGTCAAACTGCATGCCTTCAACCACGTCTAACTCATTATCAAGACCGCTGCCTTCTTCAACAGTGATCACGCCTTCTTTACCCACTTTTTCCATCGCATCCGCAATAATCTGACCCACAGAAGTATCTGAATTTGCTGAAATAGTACCGACTTGAGCAATCGCATGGCCATCAGTACACGGTACTGCTAACTCTTCAAGGGACTTCACAGCGACGATGACCGCTTGGTCAATACCACGCTTTAGATCCATTGGGTTCATGCCAGCCGCAACCGCTTTTAAACCTTCATTAACGATAGCTTGTGCTAATACAGTGGCTGTAGTCGTACCATCGCCTGCTGCATCTGAAGTATGAGAAGCGACTTCTTTAACCATTTGCGCGCCCATATTTTCGAATTTATCTTTTAATTCGATTTCTTTTGCGACCGAAACACCGTCTTTAGTAATAGTCGGCGCACCAAAACTCTTGTCGAGTACGGCATTACGACCTTTAGGGCCTAAAGTTACTTTTACTGCATTTGCCAAAATATTGACACCTGTAGCGATTTTAGTACGGGCTTCATCGCCAAAAATTACATCTTTTGCTGCCATTTTATATCCTATAAACGATTAATTAATATTCTTATCAGGTGAATCAAGCGCGACACTTAGTCCAAAACACCCATGATGTCTTCTTCACGCATAACAATCAGGTCATCGCCATCAACTTTGACTTCGTTACCGGAATATTTTCCAAACAACACTCTATCGCCAACTTTGACATCAACTGCACGAACGTCGCCATTATCAAGAACTTTACCATTGCCTACAGCCAACACAGTACCTTCACTGGGTTTCTCTGCAGCTGAACCTGGAAGCACAATGCCACCGGCTGAGGTTGTTTCTTCTTCAACACGTTTGACGATTACTCTGTCGTGTAACGGACGTATTCCCATTAACTTCTCCTAATTAAAAAATTAAACAATTACTTTCTTAAGTCTCTAATGCTATTAGCACTCGACACTAATGAGTGCTAATAATAACTATCTTTTGCAGTCTGTCAAGTATTTTGGCATTATTTAGCCTCTCTATTTAACTGACCTATGCCCCATGAACGACCAGCAATTATTACGCTATAGCCGCCAAATCATGTTGCCGCAAATCGATATCGACGGCCAGCAACGCATCTTAAATAGCCGTATACTGACCATTGGTGCCGGCGGACTCGGTTGCCCGGCGACCCTTTATCTAGCCGCCGCAGGTGTGGGCCAAATAACCCTGTATGACGATGATGTTGTTGATCTATCCAATCTACAGCGCCAAATTACCCACCATACTGAAGATATTGGGACTGATAAGGTTTTTTCAAGTGCACAAACACTAAAAAGTTTGAATCCTGAAACACAGGTGATTGCAAAAAACGAACGTTTGGAAGGGGAACAACTCTTTGAAGAAGTAAGCCAAGCCGATGTCGTACTGGATTGCAGCGACAACTTTAAAACGCGTTTTGCGATTAACAAGGCTTGTGTCGAACACCAAACACCCCTTATTTCCGGCGCCGCTATTCGTTTTGAAGGGCAATTGTCAGTCTTTACCCCAGGCCAGGCTGAAAGCCCGTGTTATAACTGCCTGTATCAGGAAAGCGACGACGAACAACAAAATTGCGCCACCCATGGGGTGATTTCCCCCATCACCGGCATTATCGGGTCCATGCAGGCCTTAGAAGCCCTTAAAGTGATTACCCAAATTGGAAAAACCGTCACGGGCCGACTGTTGTTACTGGATGGCTTAACCATGGAATGGAACAGCCTAACCTTAAAGAAGAACCCGCAGTGCCCGACCTGCAGGTCGGACTAACCGGTGAGTCGCGCTATGAGACCCACCCTCTAATTTAGCTGGCTTTTTTTGGGGCCAACCATTTTTGTAAAAAAGGATCACACTTAGCCAGGATCGGTCCCATGCCATGACTAGCGCCATGCGCTTCGCCAAAGGGTTGCTTGGGGTCCTTATCAAAGGTATAAATAAAATAACTAAACGGAATACAAATAAACACAGCGACTACAAACATCACCAGTGTTACAAACAAAATCTCAGCAAACATTTATCAAACTCCAAAAAATAATACCGCGCTAATATAACGTGACTGCCCTAACAATTCAAGTGTAATATCTTAAAAAACAAGCCATTACCCCGATACACAGACAAAAAAAGAGCCTTCAAAGGCACTTTACGCCTAACAATCCCCTCAATCGATATTGCGTTATCCCTGTGTTCATCGTATACTCACGGGCAGCTTTATTGATCAAGCTAGCTTAAATAATAAAAAATTTGGAGGTATATACCATGAAATGGGAAACACCAAACTACACAGATCTTCGTTTTGGTTTCGAAGTGACTATGTATATCAACAACCGTTAATCGATTAGCGGCTTGTTTAAAAAAGGGGCTCTTCGAGCCCCTTTTTTTATTGCTCTCTTTATTCTTTAACCGACCCCGAGTATCATTCAGCCTCTACATCGACTGACCCATCGCATTTATTTAGGATTTAACATATGAAAATAAGAGTATTAGGTTCCGGCGCCGGCGGCGGTTTTCCTCAATGGAACTGCAACTGCGATAATTGCCGTAGGCTCAGGCACAACGAGATCAACGCCAAAGCCCGTACCCAGTCATCCATTGCTGTCAGTACCGATAACACGAACTGGCTGCTGATTAATGCTTCTCCGGATATTCGCGCACAGTTAGAAACCTTTCCTGCAATACAACCTAAAAAAGGTATCCGCGACACCGGTATTAAAGCGATCATGCTCATGGACAGTCAGATTGACCATACCACCGGCTTGCTGATCTTACGCGAAGGCGAACCTTTAGATATTTACTGTAGCGAAATGGTCAAACAAGATCTCACCACCGGCTTCCCGCTCTTTAATATGCTGGCTGATTACTGTACCGTGAATCACCACCCGATTCCGGTCTTGAGATTGCCGGCATTGATGATTTACGTTTTTACACCCACGCCTTAAAAAGTAAAGCACCGCCGTATTCACCGCACCGCCACGACCCCCATGACGGCGACAATGTCGGCGTTATTATTGAACAAATCTCAACCGGGAAAAAAGTGTACTATTCACCGGGCTTAGGGGAATTTGAACCCCATGTGATGCGTGCGATGGAAGCCGCTGACTGCTTGTTAGTCGACGGAACTTTTTGGACCGATGATGAAATGATCTGCCAAAAAGCCGGTATTAAACGCGCTCAAGATATGGGTCATTTAGCCCAATCAGGCCCCGGCGGCATGATCGAAACCCTTAACACGATCGACAATACTCGGAAAATATTGATTCATATCAATAATACCAACCCCATATTGGACGAAGATTCACAGCAACGACAAATTCTCGATCAAGCCGGTATTGAAGTATCCTACGACGGCCTTGAAATTGAACTGTAACGGAAAAAAAGCATGACCGACCCACAGCCTTTAAGCCGCGCCGACTTTGAAGCCCAAATTCGGGATATGGAACGCTATTACCACATTCATCATCCCTTCCATGT
>DUCI01000037.1 GCA_012959905.1 Methylococcaceae bacterium
AGAGACCAAGATAGTTCGTTTTGCAGAGTTTGTTTATGATATTCAGCCAGGATATGACATTTTGACATTGGCTAAAAACCAGATTGCTGAAGTCGGTTTAAATCCTTTTGTTAATGGCTTAATATCCAACAATGAAGGGTTTAATTCAAACAGTGATTTGGCAGCAATTCTTACGAAAAATCTTGGACTTTCAGGTATTAAAGCCACGCTTGCTGAAACTTATTTAATTACCGAATTAGAACAAGTACCTTCTGCACGCGGTGAGTATGTTTTAAACGTAGCAAATGCATTTTCAAAGATGACAGCGCATGATATTTTTGGCAGTGATGCTACAAATTTTAATGCTGAAGTCACGCATTCTTTAGCCTATTCATTAGTTTCAACCCATACCGAAATGCGAACCGTTGAAATTTTACCGGTTGAGCCGTTAGTAATCAATGGGGTTCCTGAAGCAGTGATTCTTTAATGGGACTTTAAGTAAATAAAAACCCTGCCGCTATTTTAAGCGGTGGGGTTAAGTTATTTTATTGACGCGTTCAATTTATAACGGCTTAATCCTTAAAGGTAAGGCATTGATGGCTTTTTTGTAATACAATATCCGTTTTTGTCATAATTTAAGATTGACAGGCCGATGGGCGTTTTTTTATTTCCTATTTACCGCCTTATTCGTTCGAAAATAGACGCCTTACTCATTATTTGCCATTCTGTTAATAAAGACAGTTTGGATTGCCACTTTTTTTGATTAATCATGAATGTAAACAGTAAAAAAACAGAACTTGAACAAGCGATCTACTATTGCAGAAGCGCCTTTTATACCGCGGCCTTTTTTAGTTTATTTATTAATCTGCTGATGATAACACCGGCCATCTACATGTTGCAGGTTTATGATCGGGTCTTATCCAGTGGCAGTGAATCAACACTTTTGGTTATTACCTTGTTGTTGGTTTTTTTATTTGTTGCCATGGGTTTGTTGGAATGGATGAGATCGCTGATTCTAGTCCGAGTGAGTAGTAAACTTGAAACATTGTTAAATAGTCGGTTATTTACGGTTTCGTTTAAGCAAGCATTGTATTCCGGAGGCCAAAATAGTAACGGTCAGCCATTAGAAGATTTAACCGCCCTGCGTCAATTTATGACAGGCAATGGCTTGTTTGCTTTTTTTGATATGCCCTGGATACCCATTTATATGGCTATTTTGTTTCTGTTTCATCCTGCGATTGGTTGGTTAGCGGTTGCAACGGCTATTATTCTTGTGGTTTTCGCTATTTTTAATGAAAAATCAACCAGTAAATGGTTACAACGGGCTAATATTCTGGCGATGCAGAACCGGTCGATATTGGGAAAAAATCTAATGAATGCCGAGGTTGTCGAATCCATGGGGATGTTGGGTAACCTTAAAGCTAGATGGCTTGAGCAAGTCGATAAAGTGCTTTTTTTACAATCAAAGGCCAGTACTAATGCCGGTTTTTGGGTTTCGTTATCTAAAGTTTTTAGAATGACCGCGCAATCTTTGGTGCTGGGTTTAGGTGCTTATTTAGCTTTGCAGCAAGAGATCTCACCGGGGATTATGATTGCCGGCTCTATTCTTTTAGGGCGTGCCTTGGCCCCGATTGATTTGTTGATTGGAACCTGGAAAGGTTTTATTGCTGCCCGGGGACAATATACCCGATTAAATGAATTATTAAAAAAAGTACCCCAAGAGGAGGAGCCGATGCAGTTACCGGATCCTGAGGGTAATATTCTTGTTGAAAATATTTTAGTAGTGCCGCCGGGTGGTAAGATTCCTGTTGTTAAGGGGGTTAATTTTGCGGTTGAAAAAGGTCAATTAATTGGGGTTATTGGCCCCAGTGGTGCAGGTAAGTCTACTTTAGCAAGAGCCTTGTTGGGCGTTTGGCCTATCCACAGTGGTAAGGTTCGTTTAGATGGAGCGGATATTGCGCAGTGGGACAGAGAGGCTTTAGGTTCTTTTATCGGTTATCTGCCGCAAGATGTTGAATTGTTTCAAGGGACGATTAGCGAAAATATTGCCCGATTTGGAACAGTTGATCCGAATAAGGTTATTGCGGCAGCGATGAAAGCCGATGTCCATGAATTTATTCTTCGAATGCCTGCCGGTTATGACACGGTGATTAGTGGGTCGGGCGGTGTTTTATCGGGGGGAGAAAGGCAACGAATCGGTTTGGCAAGAGCACTGTACGGCGATGTTCGATTGGTTGTTTTGGATGAGCCTAATTCAAATTTAGATGACCAGGGTGAACAGGCCTTGATGAAAGCCTTAATCACCTTAAAGTCGGAACAGGTGACCGTTTTAATTATCAGTCACAGACCTTCAGTGCTGAAGGTTGTGGATCAGATTATTTTAATGAAAGAGGGGGTTTTAGTGGATTATGGCACAACAGCCAATGTTTTAGCTAAATTGCAACCTCAGAAAAAAATTGCGAACCAGAGCTAAAAAAAATATAACCCTTAAATGAAATAGTGATAAAAGGTAAATTTAAGTGACAGATATAACAGAGATAGAGAGTGATGGGGTATTAAATACCGATGACGGACAAGTAAGAATGTTGGGTTTAACCGTGATATTTATTACCTTTGTGGTATTTGGCGGTTGGGCTTCTCTGGCACCGTTAAGTAGTGCCGCACTTGCCCCTGGCGTTATTGTGGTTAAGTCGAATAAAAAGACCGTACAACATTTTGAAGGGGGTATTATTGAAAAGGTGTTGGTGAAAGACGGTGACCTTGTTAAAAAAGGTGACATTCTTTTAACACTCGATAGCACTCAGGTTAAAGCTAGAAAAGTTGGCCTTCAACATATGAAGGAGAGCAAATTAGATTTGCTCGCATCGTTACAGGAAGAATTAATAGACTTAAAGGAACTATTGCGTGAAGGCTATGTCGATAAAAATCGTATTCGCGACCTCGAACGAAGTCATTTGCGGACAACCGGTGAAATTGAAGACATAAAATCAAACCTGATTACCTTAAATGATCGCTTATTACGGCTGAAAGTTATTGCCCCGGTAGATGGTATCGTGATGCAGATGCAGATGAATACGATCGGCGGTGTGATTTCACCCGGTGAACCTGTGATGGAAATTGTACCGCAAAAAGAGGTTCTCATTGTTGAAGCGCAAGTATCTCCCAATGATATTGATCGGGTAACAGTTGGTTTATTAGCCGAAGTCCGGTTTAGTGCCTTTAGCCGAGGAAAAATTCCCACGATAGAGGGTAAGTTAACGACCTTTTCAGCCGATAGATTAATGGATGAGGGAACACGAATGCCTTATTATTTGGCTCGAGTGGAACTGACACCGGAGAGTATTGCAAAGCTTAAGGATGTTGAGTTGTTACCCGGAATGCCTGCAGAAGTGTTGATAAAGACTGGAAGCAGGACCTTGGTGGAGTATTTAATGCAACCATTAACAAATGTAATGGCCAGATCATTGATTGAAGATTAATAATGTTTAAAAAATTTAGTTTAGTTTTATTTGGGTTGGGCGTTATAACTTCGGCTAATGCGACTGATTTAATGGACGTGTACCAACAGGTTTTAGCCGCCGACCCACGGGTGCGTTTAGCTGCAATCAATATTCAAATTGGTGCGGATAGAGAAAGCCAAGTGATGGCCGACTTGTTGCCCCAGTTAAGTGTTTCATCTTCTATTTCAACGGTCAGGCAGGATCTTGAAGGAAATAATCCAGCTATTAGTGGGCGTAGTGATCGAGATAGTTTTAAGGGTGAAAGATACAGTGCGGTCTTAAGTCAGTCGTTGTTTGATTTGCCAAAGTTTTATAATTGGCAACGTCAGCAAAAGATGACCGACCAGTTCAGTCATGATCAATTAGAAATTCAACAGCAGATTATGCTGGATGTTGTTTTAGGCTATTTTGAGGTGTTGTCAGCACAAGATAATTTAACCGTTGCTGAAAATGAAAAAGTGGTTACCCAAGGTATTTTAAAACAATTAAAGCGGCAATATGAAAAGCAATTAGTTAAAATCACCGATTTAATGGCCGCGCAGGCAAGAAGTGATTTTGCTAATGCTCAGGTGATAGAAGCACAAACAACCCTTATCATCGCCAAAGAACAATTAACCGAATTAACAGGGAGTCCCGTTAAAGCGTTAAAGCCGTTGTGGAAAGGGTTTGAATTTGAACCGGTAGAGGGCGATGTTAAAAAATGGCTGGCATTACTGACAGCTAATAATCCGAAGCTTTTATCCAAAAATGATGCCATTGCGGCGGAAAAGTTGGGTATTAAACAACAGCGTTCAGGCCACCTTCCGGTGGTTGATTTTCAATTAATGGTGCAGCGAACTGACATGGGCTTTAATAGTTCAACCATAGGTCTTACTAATATTACTTCTGCGAGTGTTAATGTAAATATGCCGTTATTTTCCGGTGGTAAGACATCAGCATTACATTCAGAGGCCGTTCATCGATTGGAAGCATCAAAATTAGAGTATGAAACGGAGTTTCGTAAGTTAAGGCGAGAGTTGATTGGTTATTTGACAGGAATTAACGCAAGTGTTGAGAAAATAAAGGCGGCAAAAACGGCTTTGGATTCTGCAAATAAAAATTATAAATCGATGGATAAAGGGTTTAAGTATGGTGTGGTTGATGCCTCAGATCTTTTTGAAGCTCAAAGTTTTGTATCTAAAGCTAATCGGGATTTATTTGACTCGAAATATCAATATATTTCTAATAAAACTAATTTGATGTATATCGGTGGCATGATAACCCATCAAGAACTTGAACTGATTAATCTATGGCTTGAGCAGAAGTAGTGGTAAGTAAAAATGCGTCATCAAATAGTTAATGGCGTCCGAGAAAAATAGTTTTTGTGAATTATCAATTTTAAATCGCAAGCGCTGCCAAGTTTTGAGAGTTTTCAATATGCACCATCAGGGGCATTTAACTTTCCAGTACGACCTCTCATTTACACTTTAGATTTTATAAGGTGTTGAAAGCAAAATATCCCCTATTACGCTGTCAGTCATGAAGAGCAAGGCGGAGGTTAGTCGTCGCCAGTAGCGTTATCTTCGTGCATTTCCGATCAATTTTGGCCGCCCTGTTTGCGTTGGGACACCTTGACAATACTCGATGGCTCAATGATGACAATGATCACAAGTCAGATGACGTTTATTTGTCAGTCAGATAAACAAAGAATGGGTAACG
>DUCI01000038.1:0-4017 GCA_012959905.1 Methylococcaceae bacterium
AAACCGTCGCCTAATGCATGCCATTCTATATTATCAAACTGCGCCGCTGCTTTTTGCTCGCCCGTTTGCCATTGCCCTTTTATGAATTGGATAACACAAACCTTTAATCCCCAGCCGGCAGCGCGAAACACCATCCCAATAGCACTCGACGACTTACCCTTACCCTCACCGGTATGTACCAATACGACCCCATTCCTTCTATCCCTTTGCTTCATTGCAGTCTGACCACCCCTTTAATATATTCTCTAATCCGATAGCTATATCCACGCTAACTTATCCGAGACACTGAAATACATGAAACGGCTCAATCCTCTCATGAAAAAGAACTGCTACAATAATATTTTCTTATTTATTTTACCTGACCCATGAATATTCCCGAATGTATTGCAGAAGAATTATCCATCAACCCCAAACAAGTGATCGCTGCAATAGATTTATTAGACCAAGGTTCCACCGTTCCTTTTATCGCTCGTTACCGCAAAGAAATAACACAAGGTTTAGACGATACCCAATTACGACAACTTGCAGAACGCTTGTTATATCTTCGCCATCTGTACGATCGACAACAACGAATTATTGTCAGCATAGACCATCAAGGTAAGTTAACACCCGAGCTTAAACAATGCATTAAGGACTGTCGCACAAAAACAGACCTAGAAGACCTTTACTTGCCCTACAAGCCCAAACGTCAAACCAAAGCACAAAAAGCACGCGAGGCTGGCCTTGATGCGCTTGCAGAAACACTACTCAAAAACCGTTCGACACCGCCATTAACCCTTGCCAACCAGTTTCTGAATCCAAGTAAAAATGTCCCTGACAATGTCACTGCACTAGAAGGTGCAAAACATATTATTTCAGAGCAACTCTTTGAAACACCCACATTAATCCAAAACTTAAGAAATTATATCTGGAACCACGGCTGTTTAAAATCTTCCGTTAGACGCCGCCAAGAACATGCCGGTCAAAAATTTTCAGACTACTTCAACTATCAAGAAGCTATTCGAAAAATACCTTCTCATCGTGCCCTCGCTATTTTTCGTGGCCGGAATGAAGGCTTCTTAAAAGTAGCTATTAACCCAACTGCACTAGAGTCCACTGAGTTTACTTACGGCAAACAGTTAATCAGGCAACACCTCAACTGTAACCAGCCCCAAAACCTGACGGATCAATGGCTACAGAATGTCGGCGAATATGCCCTGACAAATAGATTACTTCCTCGCCTAGAAACTGATTTATGTCTGAAAGTCCGTGATCTTGCAGAAACCGAAGCCATTACTGTATTTGCCAACAACTTGCGTGACCTTCTGCTCGCCGCACCCGCCGGCCCTAAAATTACCATCGGACTTGACCCCGGCATTAGAACAGGTGTAAAACTTGCCTTGATCGACGGTACGGGAAAAATCATTACCACCGAGACCATCTACCCCCACCCGCCCAAGAAACAGTGGTCTCAGAGTATCAACAAAATGACCGCACTCATTAAAAAACACGCTGTCGAACTGATTAGTATAGGAAACGGAACCGGTTCACGAGAAACAGAAAAAATGATCACCGATTTGTTAACAGAAAACCCCGATTTAACCCTCAGTTCAATTATCGTCTCTGAGGCAGGTGCATCGATTTATTCCGCCTCTGAATTAGCCGCCCATGAATTTCCTAACCTTGATGTTTCGCTTCGAGGCGCTGTATCTATTGCCCGTCGTTTACAAGATCCACTGGCGGAATTGGTTAAGATTGAAGCAAAAGCAATTGGTGTGGGTCAATACCAACATGATGTAAACCAAAGTAACCTGTCACGAAGCCTTAATGCTGTTGTTGAAGATTGCGTCAATGCCGTAGGTGTCGATGTGAATACCGCTTCTGTTGCCTTATTAAAACAAGTCTCAGGACTCACCGAAAGTGTTAGCCAAAATATTGTTAATTATCGCAATGAAAAAGGGCCATTCCAAAGTCGCTCGCAACTCAAGAAAGTCCCTCGCCTCGGTGATAAGGCCTATGAACAAGCCGCTGGATTTCTAAGGATTGTCAATGGCACAAACCCCTTAGATGCCTCTGCCGTTCACCCTGAGTGCTACCCGATTGTTAAAAATATCGCCCAAAAAACAAACGTGTCCTTGACGCAACTTATCCATAATGAACAAATTCTTTCTTCCGTTGACCCCAAGACATTACTGACCCAAGATTTTGGCTTACCCACGATTATAGATATTATTTCTGAACTCAAGAAACCAGGTCGAGACCCTCGTCCTGAATTCAAAAATGCAAAATTTAAAACAGGTATTGAGAAACTAGCTGATTTAATACCGGGTATGGTACTGGAGGGCGTTGTCACCAATGTTGCAAATTTTGGTGCTTTTGTTGATATCGGTGTACACCAAGATGGCTTAGTCCATATTTCAGAATTAGCGCATACTTTTGTAAAGGATCCAAGGCAAATTGTTAAAACCGGTAACATCGTGACCGTATGTGTTTTAAACGTGGATCCTAGCCGAAAAAGAATCCAATTGACCATGAAGATTCAAGATCAGCATCAAACAATACACTGATAACAACACAACCGGCTGAAATATAAATTCAAGGCACCCTGGTTTTTACCTCTATTGACCATATCAAAAGATCTAGGCAACAACGTCTAAACGACTAAAACCGCCCTGTTCTCGACTCATTTTGATTTGTGTTTTAACCCGCTCTTGTAATTCCTGAATATGAGAGATAACACCGACTAATTTTCCTTCGTGACGCAAATTCTCAAGTGTACTTAAGACTACGTATAAAGATTCTTCGTCTAAAGTACCAAACCCTTCATCAATAAAGAGCGAATCAACAGCTCGACCATAATTCGCTATCTCAGAAAGCCCCAATGCTAATGACAAACTAATGACGAAAGTTTCACCACCGGATAATGTTTTTATCGAGCGTTTTTTATTGGCTTGGAACGAATCCGTGATTTCCAACGCCAAACCCTGTTTTTCTTTAATTTGACTTAACCGATAACGACCACTTATTTTCTCTAAGTAATCATTACTAATATTCAATAGATTACTGGCCACATCTTGCTGAATTCGTCGCTTAAACGACTGGCTGTCTTCCGACTCGAACTCAGAAAGTATTTTATTTGCTTCATCGACGCGCTGCTGTTGTTGTTCTATTTTCTGGTTAATCTCATCAATATTACGGACCAAATTAACTTGCTGCGCTAAAACACTTTCCACATGATGAACCTCTTGCTCGGCTATAGTTAACTTATTCTCTAGGGCATCCAACTCAGGCTCTATCTCTTGTCGACTCAAAATACCTGGTAATTGTGCTAATTCAGCCCGCTGCTCCAACTGCTTAGATTCTAAATCAACTTTGCCGGCATCTAATTCAAGCAGCGTTGATTGCAATTGAGGCATATTTTCTTTTTGGTTAGCAAGGACGCGTGCTTCCTCTGGCGTCGCAATGCCCTTTTCAGTTAACCGAGTCATGGCTTCTTTAATCAACCGATCACGATCACCTTTAAAGACTTGAATTTTATTATCAATGGTCGTGACTTCTTCTTGTTTCTCATACAACTTAACATGCAACCGCATAGTCTCAGCCACATTAAGCTGCTGGGTATAGCCTTCTAGTTTTTCAGACAGTAGTATATTTTCTTCCTGACAGTGATCATGTTTCTGCCCTAAATCCGCCAACTCATTAGTGAGTTCAGTCCTACGTAAAGCATAAACTTGAAAATCCTGTCGGCGCTGATTTAAACGCTTAATTAATTTATCTTCACGTCCTTTAGGCGGTATTTTATCGCCTAATACTTTGAGTGTGTCTATCAGGTTCCCTAATAAATCCTGCTCTACTTCTATCGTATTTTGTAAGGCTGTTTCTATAGTTTTAACGGGCGATGCTTGAATCTCACCTGCCGAATCATAATGAACGGGTAAGCTAACATCCTGGTCGCCTAGGGTTTTTAGTTCTGCTCTATAGGCCTCCAATTGTTGAGACTGTTTCTCTAGCTTTGGCGCCAAAACATTATAATTTTTT
>DUCI01000038.1:4042-30271 GCA_012959905.1 Methylococcaceae bacterium
AAGCTCTTTTTTTCCTGATCTTTTAATTTCTTTAACGCCTTCAAATTATCAATCGTCAACTCACTACTAACAATATTCAAGCGGGTGCACAAATGAGACCATTCGGACCGCATCACTGCACGCTCACGCTCCTCTTCCCGACATTGTTCTTGGAAATCTTGATATTCTTTTAACTGGCTTTTCATATGATCCGTACGATCGCGAAGATAATCGACCTTACTTTTCTGGTCGGCAACTAATTGCCTAGAATCTCCTATTTCCGGGAATGAATGGACAAAAGGATGGTCTACTGCTCCGCATAAGCCACACGGCTCGCCGTCTAACAAAGCCGCTCTATCTTGATAATGCTTTCGAAGTTGAAGCTCCCAAGAAGCCGTTTTCTGCAAAGCATTCAGAATTTTTTGCTCTTGTTCTAATTCAATCAAAAATTGTTCATAATCGTTCGCCAATCCTGGTGGGATCTCGATCTTAACAGGCGCTGAGCGAAACCACCCTCCTGCTCCACCTAGATTAAATACCTTAAATTTTAGCGAAAGTGCTTCTAAGGACTTAATAACTTGGTCGCGATTAGCTTGGTCTTCTTCTAAACCTATGACCTCCTTAAGACTTTTGCCATCCATAAAATGATCACGTTTATGCTCTGACTTAGTAATGGTAGCCGCTAACTGTTCGCTGGAACGGGTCAGTCGCTTTATTTCATTCTGCCGCTTTTTATTAGCCGCTAAATTTTGCTTGATATCCTTTTCTGCTGTTTTCTTTTTTTCCCTAAGCCCATCAATCTCTACTCGACTTTTTTTCAACGCTAAAACATCAGGCATATTATCAATCAATGTTTTATCCATTGAACGATTTTTTAGCCATGTATCCACCGTCTCCAAGATAGCTTTTTTCTCTCCCATTTGATCAGATAAAGTTTGTAATAACGTTTCTTCTGAGCCTTTATCTAATCGAATCTGCCCTAATTGAGATTTTAATTTTTCAATATCTTCAATCGGTCTTGAAAGCGTCTGCGCATTCGGCGCCATCTCCAAACGATCCACTGCGCCACGCTGCTCTAACTCATTTTTAAGCGCCGTAACCTCGACTTCTTCAGCGGCTAATTCCTTTTGAGATTGACTGATCTGCTGCTCCATTTGATCAGATGCTGTCAATTGAGTCATGACTTCATCAATCTCAGCAAATTCCTCTACTGTTAACAACGTACGGTTTAACTGATCGATTTCCACTTGTTTATTCGCGATAGCCTTATCAGTCTGCTGAATAAATTCTTCAATCCGCTCAACGTCAACCAGTTGCTCTAACTGCTGCTCAAATACTTTTTTCTCATTAATAAAATCAACAACCTGCGCTTTAAAGTCTGCCAAATCAAAACGACTGGCCTCTAATTCAACCGGTGTTAATAATTTTATTTCATTCAACTGGACTCGAAATTGATCTAAGCTATCTTGCTGCTGTTTAGCATCAGAACCAATGCGTTGTTTATAATCGGTATAAATTTCTGATCCAAGGATTTTCTCAAGAATATCCATACGCTCATTATCAAGCGCCTTCAAAAAAGCTGAAAACTCACCTTGTGCCAAAACAATGCAACGGGTAAACCTTCGAAAATCCATACCCGTTAAATCTGCAATAAATGCCCGTACTTTTGCAGGCTGACTTTCAATTATTTCTTGTGTACCATTCATACGACTCACTTGCATTTCAGGCGTTCTTACTTGACCCTCAATACATTTAACGGACCATCGAGATTGAAATTGCTCCTCTCCTAAAGAAAAAGAAACCTCACAAAAACTTTCATCCTCTTGCCGAGTCACTACAAAATTTGAAGGCTGATCAAACTTGATTGTTTCGCCATACAACCCTAAAGTGATTACATCGAGAATACTACTCTTACCCGAGCCATTGGGCCCAGTAATGGCAAACACACCGGCATCAGAAAGGGGTGATTCATTAAAATCAACCTGCCACTGACCTTTAAGCGAGTTAATGTTCTTGAAACGAATTGAATCTATTTTCATAAACCTATCGCCTTAATGACGGCTTTAAATATTGGATAATAGTATCGATTATACTACCGATAAATGAGTTTCGCTCAATTTGAGCCTAGCAATAGACCTTAAACAACGGTAAAACATGATCTTTATAGCTTCAACATACACTAAACCACTTGTAGTGGGGCTCATAAAGTTTCTGTTATCATAAAAAAAACAGGAGTAAACATGAAAGCCGTCTTAAAAACCATTTTACACTCGCTTTTAACCTGGCTTTTTAAGGTAGAAGTTCATGGACTGGAAAATTACCATAAAGCTGGAAAACGCGTTTTAATTGTTGCTAATCACACCTCTTTTCTAGACCCTTTACTCTTAGGTGTTTTTTTACCTGATAACATAACCTTTGCCATTAACACCCATATTGCCAAAAACCAATTCATTAAATCATTTCTCGGTTTGGCTCAGGTTTTTGTCATGGATAACACCAATCCGTTATCGCTAAAATCTTTAGTCAACTTCTTAAAAACAGACCAAAAAACAGTTGTTTTCCCCGAGGGTCGAATTACCACTACCGGCTCTTTGATGAAAATTTATAACGGCACCGGCATGATTGCCAATAAAACCCAAGCCGCCGTACTCCCTATACGCCTTGATGGCGCCCAATACAGTTACTTTTCCCGTCTTAAAAAAACACATCGCCTACAACTATTCCCCAAAATAACCATTCATATCCAACCCCATAGCTTTATTACCCCGCCTGATCACCTGACCGGCCGAGCAAGACATGCCTACAGTAGCCAACAAATAATGACTTTAATGAACCGCATGATGTTTGCCAGTTCCCGATACCAACAGACTGTTTTTTCTGCGCTACTCGAAGCTCGCCGTCGCCATGGTGGCTCACACAGCATCGTAGAAGATACAGACCGGCAACCTTTACACTACAACGCACTGATTACCCGTACCTTTATCGTCGGAAACCTGCTCAAACAATTTACCCGAGAAACTGAAACCATCGGCATACTACTGCCCACGTCAACAAAAACATTGAATGTTGTTCTTGGGTTACAACTGTATAACCGCGTCCCTGCAATGATCAATTTTTCCATGGGTTCTGCCGGAATGATTTCTGTTTGCGAAACCGCCGTTATCAAAACTGTCATCACTTCACGCCGATTTATTTCACTGGCACAACTAGAGGATGATATTGAAAAATTAACGGTCTCCGTTAACGTTATTTTTCTGGAAGATCTCATTGAAAACCTTACTATTACAGACAAACTTTTAGCCTTATATCAATGTTACTTTGCCCAATCTATTTATAATAAAATTACCCCCCAACCAACAGATAGGGCCATTATCTTATTTACTTCAGGGTCAGAAGCAAAGCCCAAAGGCGTTGTATTATCACACCAAAATATCTTAGCGAACCATAGCCAACTAGCCGCCATTATCAGCTTTACGCCTCAAGATATTGTCTTAAATGTATTACCCATGTTTCATTCATTTAGTTTTACTATCGGTACACTATTACCGGTATTGAATGGTATGAAAACCTTTCTTTACCCCACCCCATTACATTTCAATATTATTCCTGAGCTTGCCTACGAATTAAATGCCACTGTCCTGTTCGGCACTAACACCTTTTTATCCGCCTATGGTCAGGCCGCCCACCCGTACGACTTTCAAAGTATTCGTTATGTTTTTGCAGGTGCAGAAGCTTTACAACGTAATACCCACGAACTCTGGTCAGAAAAATTCGGTATTCGTATTTTTGAAGGTTATGGTGCCACTGAAACCAGCCCGGTACTTTCTGTCAATAGCCCTCAACACTATCAAGCCGGCTCTGTAGGACAGTTTTTACCCGGAATCGATTATCAACTCGAAACCATCCCAGGAATTAGCCCCGGCCAACAACTCCACGTTTCCGGTAGTAATATCATGCTCGGTTATCTCTTACCTGATGCCCCCGGGGAATTGGTTCCTCCCGCTTCTATTTTTGGCTCTGGCTGGTACAACACCGGTGACATCGTTTCCATCGACAAAGCCGGATTCATAACTATTTGTGGCCGCAAGAAACGCTTTGCAAAAATCGGCGGTGAAATGGTTTCTCTGTCAGTTGTTGAAAAACTAGCCAGTACAACGTGGCCGGACTCAAAGCATGCTGCCACAACAATTCCTGACCTTAAAAAAGGCGAGAAAATCATATTACTAACCACACAGAAAGAAGCCACACTGACAGCATTAACCCTAACACTTAAAACACAAGGATTAAGCACCCTTAATCTACCTAAGAAAATCATCGTCATCAATGAAATACCTACCCTTGCTACCGGCAAGACCGATTACCCGGCAATTACAAAACAGGTCACACTCAGCAACTAATCAACAACGATACTGTCAGCTAATCTCATGAACAAAAATATTCTAATTTTACTGATCGTACAGTTTTTATCGGCTTTTGCAGATAATGCCATTTTATTTACCGTTATCGCTATAACGTTACAAAGCCCAATGGTTCCCAGCTGGTACATTCCGGCGCTACAAGCCATCTTTCTCATTGCTTTTGTTTTGCTCGCACCTTGGGTGGGTGCAATAGCAGACCGCTACCCAAAACCTAGAATATTGATCTTGGCAAATCTCATTAAAGCAACCGGAGCACTGTTATTATTTTTCGCCATTGAGCCTCTCATTGCCTACGGCATCATTGGCGTGGGTGCTGCCTTATACAGTCCTGCAAAATACGGGATATTACCCGAGTACAGCCAGCAACAAGCCCTGCTTAAAGCCAACAGTTGGGTTGAAGGATCAACTATTCTTGCCGTTTTATCCGGCATGGTAATTGGTGCTAAAATTGCCGACCACTCCACTGAACAAGCGTTGCTAACTGTTCTTTTCTTATTTATAGCATCCGCGGCCATCACCCTACTCTTACCGCAAAAAAAACCACCCAAACAAACATTAAAAATAGGCATTGCAACCTTCTACCTACAATTTAAAGCGTTCTTTAACCACCCAACTTGTCGGTTTGCCTTAATAAATGCGGCTATATTCTGGGCAACAGCAGCAACACTTCGAGTCATCTTAATTGCTTGGGCACCGTTAACCCTACAATTAACCAATGCCACCGAAATTGCCGAATTAACCTTTTTTCTTGCCATCGGAATAATTTTAGGTTCTTCACTAGTCCCCCAGCTTATCCCCTTTGAAAAATTGCGCCGCATACTCATACCGGCCTATTTAATGGGGCTGTTAATCATCTTTTTAAGCTTACTGTCTACGCTACTGCCCGCACGTATTACACTGTTGCTTATCGGCTTAATGGGTGGGCTTTATATCGTCCCTATCAATACCACCCTACAAGCCCTTGGCCATCAGGGTATCGGCAGTGGTCGAGCCGTTGCACTACAGGGGTTCTTCCAAAATACGGCCATGCTTTGTGCTATCGGCCTGTATGCCTTATCGACCTCTTTATCGTTATCCCCTGACCATGCGATGATCATTTTAGGTGGTAATATTCTATTTTGTACAACCCTGATATTCTTAGGCTTTGCTAAGAACACGACACCGCCCGTAAGTAACAATAAGTCACAAACCCCCAATGAAAAATAATTGCCACACTCATGATAAAAGAAAAACTCGCTGTCGTTAATGCGCACGATAAGATCATTGAAATTCGGGATCGCGATGAAGTACACCGATTAGCCCTACGCCACCGCGCCGTCCATATTCTGATCTTCAACCAAAAGCAAGAACTGTTCTTACAAAAACGTTCACATCAAAAAGATATTAATGCTGGTTTATGGGATAGTTCTGCTGCAGGCCATGTCGATGCGGGGGAAGATTATGATAATTGTGTTATCCGAGAAGTTTCTGAAGAATTAGGCATACAACTAAACCAGCAGCCAGAATTCTTATTTAAACTTAGCCCGTCTGATGAAAACGGTATGGAATTCATTAAGGTATACCGCAGCCAACATAATGGCCCTTTTACACTCTGCACCGAGGAGGTTGACCGAGGCCAGTGGTTTTCAATCACTGAAATATCCCAACTGGTTTCTGAAGATACACTGCCTTTAACATCGACGTTTAAATCGATCTGGAAATCCTTTATTACTTTATCTAAAACCTATTAAAAAAATAGTCATGTCTATTTCTCGCAGCCAATTAATCCAATTTTATAGCACCTTACTAAAGGTCGACGACTTTCAAGACTACGGGCCCAATGGACTACAAATTGAAGGCACCCATGAGATCCATAAAATTGCCTTTGCCGTTTCTGCAACGGTAGAATCCATTTCACAAGCCATTAACTTTCAAGCCGATGCTCTCGTTGTTCACCACGGTCTTTTCTGGTCTTTTCATGGGCCAAGAACATTAACAGGCCCCTTTGCTAAGCGCATTTTTCCACTCGTTCAAAATAAAATAAATTTGTTAGGCTATCATCTTCCGCTTGATGCCCATGTAGCAATCGGCAATGCAGCCGAAATTGGTCAACGGCTGTCTTTACAAAACATCGAACCTTTTGGTAACTACAAAAATTGCCCAACCGGCATCAAAGGCCAATTTAGTGCGCCTTTAACTGCCCAGCAATTAGCCGATAATTTGGCCCATATCTTGAATCATTCAGTCATTCTTGCTTCCCCCAACAGATCTGCTGTCCTTCGTTCCATTGGGATTATTACCGGCGGGGCGAACAGTGATTGGAAACTCGCGGCAGAACAAGGTCTAGACGGTTATATCACCGGTGAAATCAGTGAGCATGACTGGCATGAAAGTCAAGAATCAGGAATCCATATGTTTGCTGGCGGCCATCATGCGACCGAACAATTCGGTATTCAGGCCTTACTCGAAAAAACTCAGCGTGAATTTGAGGTTGAATGCATGTTTTTCAATAGCCAGAATCCCGCCTGACCCTTTAAAACAACAAACCACAAGACTCTTCTTCCTGAACCTTTTTTTAACCTGCACTGAGATTAAACTTCATTGACAATAACTCTCCTTATATTAATCACAATACATGCTCCCTATGAAAAAAGAAAATATCACTATTCGCATCAATGACAAAATCTCAATCTCGTCCGTTTGGCACACGCCTGATTGTTATTCGAAAATATTAATTATTGCCCACGGTGCAGGTCAAGGCATGCTCTCAAGCTTTATTAGTCAACTCCATGAAGGTATTGCTGAAAAAGGTATCCTTACCATTAAATTTAATTTCCCTTATATCGAAAGGGGTCGAAAAGCCCCCGACCGCGCCCCCCTTCTTGAAGCTACTTGGGAAGCTGTCATTCATTTGGTTTTGGAAAAAACCCAGAGTCGCCTTGAACAATTATATATTTCAGGAAAAAGTATGGGTGGGCGATACGCGACACTGGTCGCGGCTAACACTGAATTAGCGATAGGCGGCGTCATTGTCTATGGTTACCCGCTACATGCTCCCGGAAAGACGGATCGATTAAAGAATGAGCATTTTCCTCAAATCACCTGTCCTTTATTAGTTTTTCAAGGAACACGCGATACTTTAGGAAAAATAGAGCTCTTGGAATCATCGCTCTTGAAAGTACCTGAACCCGCCACGTTAACGATTATTAACGGCGGCGATCATTCATTCAAGTTGTTAAAAAAACTCAATAAAAGTCCTGAGACTGTTATGGCTGAACTCACTGAAAAAACCAGTGAATGGATACAGCAACATTAACTGAGGCCCCATTGAGTGACCTTAAAAAGACTGTGGCCGAGCCACACTGTTAAATTAATTTACCCCATAAATCATGTTCATCTGCATCTTCTATTTCGACCTTGACCCAGTCGCCTACCTTTAAATGCGTTGCTCCATCAATAAATACCTGACCATCAATTTCAGGGGCATCAAAACGACTTCGGGCTACCGCCCCTTCAGCGACCACCTCATCAACCAACACTTGCTCAATGGTACCGATACGATTTTTCATTTTAGCCGTACTAATCTTAGCTTGATGTGCCATAAAACGTGCTAAACGATCTTCTTTTACTGCTTCAGGAACGGGATCGGCCAATGTATTCGCAACGGCTCCCTTAACGGGCGAATAGGTAAAACAACCGACACGATCTAATTGCGCAGCTGTCAAAAATTCCAATAACAACTCAAACTCTGCTTCCGTTTCCCCCGGAAAACCAACAATAAAAGTACTGCGTATAACTATCTCAGGACAAATGTTACGCCAAGCCTGAATCCGTTCTAAATTATTTTCTGTCGCCGCAGGACGTTTCATTAACTTTAGGATCCTGGGACTAGCATGTTGAAAAGGTATATCCAAATAAGGCAGAACTTTACCCTCAGCCATTAACGGAACTATATTATCAACGTGTGGATAAGGATAAACATAATGCATCCGCACCCACACGCCTAATTCACCCAAAGCCCGTGCTAAATCATAAAACTGTGCTTTCCATGCCTGTCCACGCCAAGTACTTTCCCGATATTTAATATCTACACCGTAAGCGCTGGTATCTTGAGAGACAACCAACAATTCCTTGACACCGGCAGCCACAAGTTTTTCAGCCTCGACCAAAACATCGTCAATAGGTCGACTAACCAAATCACCTCGCATTGAAGGAATAATACAAAATGTACAGCGGTGATTACAGCCTTCCGATATTTTCAAATAAGCATAATGACTGGGTGTCAACTTCACACCCTGAGGAGGCACTAAATTTTTATAAGGATCAACTTCAATAGGCAGGTGATCATGAACGGCAGCAACGACTTGATCATATGCATGCGCACCTGTCACACTCAAAACTTGTGGGTACTTAGCACGTATTTCATCTTCTCTAGACCCTAAACAGCCGGTCACAATAACCTTACCATTCTCCGCAATCGCTTCTCCAATACTGTCCAGTGATTCCTCAACAGCCGCATCAATAAAACCACAGGTATTGACGACCACTAAATCAGCCCGATCATAATTAGCAACAACCTGATACCCATCGGTTCGCAGTCTTGTCAAAATACGCTCGCTATCAACCAAAGCCTTAGGGCAACCTAAACTAATAAATCCTACTGTAGGGTCTTTCATACTCATCTCTTTTTTATGGTTTATGTGCAATAACAATGGCCCGCATGGGTGCAGGCAGTCCTTCGCAAGTTAAGTCCTGATTATCAGGATCTAAGAAATCTGGTAGTGAATTAAAAGTCATCCACTCGGTTTGGCGTTGTTCATTTGGGGTCGTCTTGCTCACATCAATTAACCGAATATTTTTAAATCCACAACGTTTTAACCAATGAATCAAAGCATCGCAACTGGGCAAAAACCAAACATTACGCATTTTAGCGTAACGCTCACCGGGCATCAGCACATGATGACAGTCGCCTTCAGTGACTAACGTTTCCAAAACCAATTCACCCCCCGGACGCAAACAACGATGCAAATCCTGCAAATGATCAATCGGTGAGCGTCGATGGTATAAAACACCCATCGAAAAAACAGTATCAAATAACGCCAACGGTTGTGGAATCTGTTCTAATGTCAGCGGCAATACATAAATCGGCGCTTCACCATAAAGCTTTCTAATCGCCTGAAATTGCATCACATTAACCATGGTAGGATCAACACCAACAACCATTCTGGCTTGTTCACCGAGCATACGCCAACAATGATAACCATTACCACAACCAACATCCAACACCAAACGGTTTCGCAGTGGTTCTATAGCTGCTTTCAATCTGTCCCATTTCCAGTCAGAACGCCATTCTGTATCAATGGGAACCCCTAATAGCGTGAAAGGACCTTTGCGCCATGGATGAAAAACTTTTAACTTGTCCCTCAACTCCTTCTGAAACTCCAGCGTAATATCAGTGGCGCCACCAATAACGATAGAACTCTCACGCAAGCCATCCAGAGAACCAAAACCTTCAGGTAATGCTTCAACAATATTTTTCCAAACACTCAAGCTACCGTGTCTTTTCTGATCAAATGCTTCCGCTAGTTGAGTCGGTATGATTTTCACCCATTGATCTGCATTGGCTTCAGTCAACGCTCTATATAACGGGTCGTAATCAATCATTTCAAGGCCAAAATAGAGGCAAAATTGAAATATTGGAACCACACTTCACTACTTTCAAAACCAATACCTCGAAGCCGTTCCTGATGTTCGACTAAGGTTTCAGGTAATAAGATATTATCAAGCGCCAAACGTTTTTGACTGATCTCAAGGTCACTATAGCCATTAGCCTTCTTGAAAATATGGTGCATATCAGTATGCAATTCATTCTGGCGATCGTCAGAAAATCGCAACTTCTCAGACAGAATCAGAATACCACCCGGCAACAACCCTTGAAAAACATGGGTCAATAAGGCTAAACGGTCATGGCGTGGTAAAAATTGCAAGGTAAAATTAAGCACCACGACAGAGGCTTTCTCAATGACTATTTCACGTACGTCTGCTTCAATCACTTGAACCGGGATTACGCCATCATCTTCATTCACTAGTCGCTGACACTGCTCAACCATTGCTGCTGAATTATCCACTGCAATAATTTCGCAAGCTCTCTCAGTGATCTGGTGCCGCATGGATAACGTAGCGGCACCTAATGAACAACCCAAATCATAACAAAGACTGTCCGGTTGCACAAAACGCTCAGACAGAAGTCCTATCGCCGATATCATAGCTCTATAGCCGGGCACAGAGCGCTGAATCATATCCGGAAAAACAGTTACGACAGAGGCATCAAATTTAAAATCAGCTACCTCTGCAAGAGGCTTAGAAAATATTGAATCTACACTAGATGCCATTATTTACAATCACAGTCCAGTTTTTCTCAAGGCGCCAAAGCCGCTACATTATTTTTATGTAGCTTATCAATCATTTTTTGTAAGGAACCAATCTTCTTAACCTGTCCATTAAAACTACTTCTATAATTAGTAACCAGACTGACACCCTCAATAATAATATCGTAAACCAGCCAACGCCCTTTTTTCAGATGCATCCGGTAATTTACAGAAATAGGTTGTATTCCCGGCTGTAAAACTTCTGTTTTGACAATTGTCTTTTTAGCATCGTCGGCCAATCTCAAGGGTAAATAACGAATTGACCATTCTTTAAATTCCAAAAATGCCCGCGCATAGGTACGAATTAATTTCACCTTAAATGCTTCTGTAAACTCATCCCGCTGCTCAGGGGTCGCTTTTTTCCACTGCTTTCCCAGAACCAACATTGAAATACGCTCAAAATTAACAAACGGCTCAATAATTGTTGTGACGTTTTTGAAAACTACGGGAAAATCTTTACTCATATTTTCATCTTCTAAGGTGGCTTTAAACCGAATAGAGGCTTCATTTAAAACCTGTTGGGGCGCCTGTAAATCAGCGGCTAAGACTGGTTTCAAAGGCATTAGCAATAACGCTAAAAGCAAGATCCTTATGTTGTTACCCATTTTGTATTAACTCCGTTATAGTCTCATTAAAGTTTAATTAAGCACACTTCATATTATTATCAATAAATTTTTTTTATAAATCCCTGATACAATGCAATTTAATAAAATTCAACTGTGTATTTTATCTTTAAACCATGGAAAATAACATTCATTTCCCCACAACCCGTATGCGTCGTATACGTAGCCGTGATTTTTCAAGGCGCTTGGTGCGTGAATCACAGATCACGACTGATGACTTAATTTACCCCTTGTTTATCATTGAGGGTCACAATACCGCTGAACCCATCCCGTCCATGCCGGGAATTAACCGGCTATCCATTGATCTCTTGGTTAATGAAGCGCAAGAAATTTTCAAACTAGGTATTCCAGCGGTAGCCTTATTCCCTGTCCCTAATAGCGCCGATAAATCAGAAAATGCCGAACAAGCCTATAATCCAGACGGCCTGATCCAACGTGCTATCCGAGCGTTAAAATCACAGTGCCCTGACTTAGGCATCATTTCTGACATCGCCCTAGACCCCTACACTGTACACGGACAAGACGGCCTTATTAATGAAAAGAACTACGTGCTCAATGATGAAACCATTGCCATTTTAGTCAAACAAGCGCTCTCTCATGCGCAAGCAGGTGCAGATATCCTCGCACCGTCAGATATGATGGATGGTCGCATTGGCGTCATTCGTCAGGCTCTTGAAAACAACCACTATACCAACACCCAACTTCTCGCCTACTCCGCTAAATATGCTTCTAGTTTTTACGGCCCATTTCGAGATGCTGTCGGCTCCAATGCTGCCCTTGGGAGCACTGATAAAAACAGTTATCAAATGGATCCAGCTAACAGCCTTGAAGCCTTAAAAGAAATCGCACTAGACTTAAGCGAAGGGGCTGATATCGTTATGGTGAAACCTGGCACACCCTATCTAGATATTATCTATCGTATCAAACAAGAATTTAAGACCCCTACTTTTGCTTACCATGTCAGCGGTGAATATGCCATGTTAAAAGCGGCCGCACAAAACGGCTGGATTAATGAAAAAAACACGGTGATGGAGACAATGTTAGGATTCAAAAGGGCCGGCGCTGATGCGGTACTGACTTATTATGCCAAAAACATCGCCCTGTGGCTGAAAGAACATGACTAACATTGATCATTACGCAGTTTTTGGAGACCCTATTAATCACAGCAAATCACCTCTTATTCACCATCATTTTGCCGAACAAACCAATCAAAAAATCCACTATAGTGCACAACAAGTCTCTGCCCAACAATTCAATACACAACTTACTGATTTCTTTGCCCAGGGTGGAAAAGGTATTAATTGTACGGTTCCACTCAAGGAAATTGCCTATAAAGCCGTCAGTCATTTAACCGATCGCGCCGAATATGCCAAAGCCGTTAATACCATTATTCAACGACCAGATGGCTCACTCTTAGGAGATAACACCGATGGTGTTGGGCTCGTTCAGGATATTACTATAAATCATCATGTCACGCTTGAAACGAGTAATATCTTGATACTCGGGGCCGGAGGCGCTACCCGAGGTATTCTTGCCCCGTTATTAGCGCAAGCACCCAAACAAATTACTATCGCTAACCGCACACCCTCAAAAGCACAACAATTAGCACTTGAATTTTCCCGTCAGATTCCAATTACTGGCTGTGGTTTTTCAGACCTACCCACACAACCGTTTGACCTCATATTAAATGCAACATCTGCGAGTCTTAGCAACCAAGTACCGCCGTTACCCGATGGTCTACTGAACAAGCACTCAACTTGCTATGATTTAGCCTACAGTAATAAACCGACCCCTTTTGTGCGCTGGGGACAACAATTTACCGATAAAAGCCTTGACGGTCTCGGTATGCTCGTTGAACAAGCGGCTGAAGCTTTTTACTTATGGCGTGGGGTTCGCCCTGTAACGCAGGCCGTCATTCAAGACTTAATGAACGCCCGCCTTTAACTGACTATTCGCTTTATTGTGAACCCCAGAAAGACCTTACAACGATGGTTCTTGCTCGGATAAATATTGGTCCTTTAACTGTCTATAATGATTACACGAATAGGCAAGGTAGTCCTTCTCTGTTGCCGTTAACACTCTGACCTTACGCACCGGTGAGCCGTGATATAAAAAACCACTCTCCAAATGCTTTCCCGGTGGCACTAAGGCACCTGCACCCAGCATCACAAAGTCATCTAACACGGCTCCATCCATCACAATAGCGCCGATACCAATTAAACAATAATCACCAATGGTACAAGCATGCAAGACCGCACGATGCCCAACCGTGACACCGACACCTAAGGTTAATGAAAATCCACCCGGCGCATAAGGGCTATCATGAGAAACATGAAGAATCGCCCCATCCTGTATATTACAAACCTCCCCTATCGTAATTTGTTGCACATCACCACGTACGACAGCCATGGGCCAAATGGATACATGGTCCGATAAAACAACATCCCCAATAACCCGAGCCGTTGTATCAATAAACACACCTTCCCCGACTCGTGGCTGCAAACCCTTAAAACTTTTTAGTGTTACCATAAAATGAAACCCTTCTTAAAACTGACATGATCTTTGTTGCTAATTAACAAGAATGCGCTTGAAACAAGTAAAATTAATGATACGATAAATTGCTAACTATTAATATCCACCCCTAATAAGAACATCATTAAATCTCGCCCCCTACACTAATTAACGCATAATAAAATAATGAACAACCCGTTACTGACTGCAGAGACATTACCTCCATTTTCAAAAATAGAGCCCGAGCACATTGAGCCTGCTATCGATTACTTGCTTGAACAATGTCGCGCGCTGGTCAACATAAAAACACAATTGACAGAACCCTTTAGCTGGGAAAACTTTGTTGACCCCATTGAAAAAGTCGAAGACCGGCTCAACAAGGCTTGGTCTCCTATCAGCCATATCAATTCAGTTGTTAACAACAAAGACATTCGTGAAGCTTATAATGCTTGCCTACCTAAACTTAGTCAGTATTCCACTGAAATGGGCCAGAATAAGGCGCTTTACAATGCCTACAATCAAATTGCTAATAGCCCTGATTTCTCAACCTTAAGTCAAGGCCAACAAAAAACTATCCAAAATGCATTGCGTGATTTTGAACTCTCTGGCATCAGCCTTACCCCAGACCAACAAGTTCGTTACCGTGAAATCAGCCAAGAATTGACTAAATTAGCCAGTAAATTTGAGGAAAATGTTCTCGATGCAACACATGCTTGGAAAAAACATATCCTAGATGAAACGGTGCTTACTGGGCTCCCTGAATCAACCCGCACCTTGGCAAAAACAACCGCTGAAACAGATGGCCTTTCAGGCTGGGTCTTAACCTTAGATTTTCCCTGCTATCTTGCCGTTATGACTTATGCTGATAATCCAGCACTGCGCCAAGAAATCTATACGGCCTTTGCCACACGAGCATCGGCGGTTAATCCCGAAACAGCGCAATGGGACAACACTCAGATCATGAATGATCTGTTAGCACTACGGCATGAAAAAGCGCAACTTTTAGGCTTTAATAATTATGCTGAATTATCACTGGCCACTAAAATGGCTGACAATCCTCAGCAAGTCATCGATTTCTTAGAAGACCTCGCAAATAAATCAAAAGAGCAAGCACAAAAAGATTTTGATGCGCTACAACAATTTGCTCGGCAGGAATATAAGGTAAAACAATTAGACGCTTGGGATATCAATTATTTCTCAGAAAAAATGCGCCAACAACACCTTGAGTTATCACAAGAAGAAATACGTAACTACTTCCCCATTACCCGCGTCCTCCCTGGCTTATTCACTATCGTCAACAAACTATACGGCTTAACCATTAGTGAAATTCATGACTTTGATCGTTGGCATACCGATGTTCGTTTTTTTGAAATACACGACAAAAACAAGGCCTTGCGAGGTAAATTCTACTTGGACTTATACGCGCGCCCCAATAAACGTGGCGGCGCCTGGATGGACGACTGCGTCTCACGCAAAAATGGTCCTGAGGGTCTACAAACACCGGTCGCCTATCTAACCTGTAACTTCACCCCTCCCTCCAGCGATGACCCTGCTCTACTGAGTCACGATGAAGTCATCACCTTATTTCATGAGTTTGGTCATGGGTTACATCATATGTTAACCCAAGTAGATGCACTATCCGTCTCAGGAATCAATGGTGTTCAATGGGATGCCGTAGAATTGCCCAGTCAATTTATGGAAAACTGGTGCTGGCAAAAATCTGCTCTAGAAATTATTTCCGGGCACTATAAGTCCGGCAACCCTCTCCCTGAATCATTGTTAGACAAAATGTTAGCCGCTAAAAACTTTCAATCCGGTATGTTCATGATTCGACAACTGGAATTTAGTTTATTTGATTTCCAAATTCATCTTAATTTCAGCCCTCGCGAACCCGGTCATATTTATGACACCTTATCCGCAATTCGTGATCAATTTTCAGTCGTGATTCCACCAACGTTTAACCGTTTCGCTCACAGCTTCTCACACATCTTTGCCGGCGGTTATGCCGCTGGTTATTACAGTTATAAATGGGCTGAATTATTATCCTGTGATGCCTTCTCACGATTTGAGGAAGAAGGTATTTTCAACCCTCAAACGGGCCATGACTTTTTAACCCACATTTTAGAAAAAGGGGGCAGCATTGATGCTATGGATTTATTTATTGATTTCAGAGGCCGAGAACCCACTATTGATGCACTACTACAACATAATGGAATAATGGTATGAGTTATAAAGACTTACGAGGTTTCTTAACATTACTTGAAGCCTCTGGGGAACTGAAAAGAATACAATACCCTGCCGACCCTTATTTAGAAATTACCGAGATATGCGACCGTACGTTAAAGCAAAAGGGCCCTGCTTTATTGTTTGAAACACCCAAAAACTCTACTATGCCCTTATTAGGCAATTTATTCGGCACACCACACCGTGTTGCCTTGGGGATGGGAGCACAATCAATTACCGAATTACGCGAAGTCGGTAAGTTACTCGCTTACCTTAAAGAACCAGAACCACCGAAAGGCATGAAAGATGCCGTCAAAAAACTGCCCATCTTCAAGAAAGTTCTGCACATGGCCCCTAAAATCATTAAAAACCCTAAGTGCCAAGAAACAATTATTGAAAGCAGTGACGTTGACCTATCGAACTACCCTATACAGACTTGTTGGCCAAAAGATATCGGGCCACTGATTACTTGGGCATTAGTCATTACTAAAGGACCTAATAAAGAACGGCAAAACCTCGGCATCTACCGACTACAAGTTTTAGAAAAAAATAAGGTTATTATGCGCTGGCTGGCCCATCGAGGAGGCGCTCTCGACTTCAAAGAATGGCAAGAAACCCACCCTGGAGAACCCTTCCCCATTGCTGTTGCTTTAGGCGCTGATCCGGCCACTATCCTAGGAGCCGTTACGCCCATTCCTGATAGCCTATCTGAATATGCCTTCTCTGGCTTATTAAGGGGTAATAAAACTGAAGTCACCCAATGCCTTAGCCATGACCTACAAGTACCTGCCTCTGCTGAAATTGTTTTAGAAGGATTTATTTACCCGGATGAGATGGCGCCAGAAGGACCCTTCGGCGATCATACCGGCTATTACAATGAAGTCGAAGAATTTCCTATTTTCACTATTGAAAAGATTACGCAACGAGAAAAACCAATCTACCATAGCACTTATACCGGTCGCCCCCCCGATGAACCCGCTATTTTAGGGGTCGCACTTAATGAGGTATTTATACCTATTTTGCAAAAACAATTCCCTGAAATTATTGATTTTTATCTGCCACCTGAAGGGTGCTCCTACCGCATGGCCGTGATTAGTATAAAAAAACAGTACGCCGGTCACGCCAAAAGGGTCATGTTTGGTACCTGGTCATACTTGCGTCAATTCATGTATACAAAATTTGTTGTCGTGGTTGACGATGATGTCGATGCTCGTAATTGGGAAGATGTCATTTGGGCCATGACAACCCGCATGGATCCGGCTCGAGATATTACCCTGCTAGAAAACACACCAATTGACTATTTAGATTTTGCATCACCCGTCTCCGGCTTAGGCTCAAAAGCCGGTTTTGATGCGACTAACAAATGGCCTGGAGAAACGACACGAGAGTGGGGCGAACCGATAGTGCAATCAGCTGAAATCATCAAACAAGTAGATGAAATATGGTCTAGCTTATAAGCTTTTCGTCACTACTGCTAACGGGTTCTGTTACTTCGTTAGCGGTATCTTCAGCTATCACTAAGGGCTCATCAGGCCTACGATCAATCGTCTTTACTAATTGATTGGGGTGCATGACTAGCCCTTGCTTAAAAAATTCTGCCGCTTTCTCAAAATCTCCTTTCATCGTCATGATCTCAGCTAACATATGATAGGCCGATGCTGCCGGATTTAATTCGATACTTCTGGTTAAAAAAACTTGGGCTTGTTCCCAATTTTCGGCCACATAAAATAATTTACCGACAACCCGAAGCAGCACTGCATTTCGAGGGTACAATTGAGCCCACTGTTCTGCGACCTGTATTTGTCGCGCCCCATCATCCGATACAATATCCCCATAAAGTTCAAGTAATGCATCTTCCTTATCAACCATTAAATGCTCAACAAGCTGGGCTTCAACCCTAGCACCTGCACCGCATTGAATCATAGCGGTAAAATAACCAACCGCGATCGCTTTAACACCTTTAATATCGCCGGGGATATCTGTCCATAACCTCTCGACATCTTGCGCATCGCCCTTTTCCCCTTGTTGCACTAATAATCCACCGTACACATTGAGCGCTAAGGTTTTTCGTTCAGTTCCGAGTAATACCTTGCTCTTATCTAGAACCGGAAATAATTCAACTAGAGACTGCCAATCATCCTGCTTTAAATAAGCCTGATAGAGTAATTTAATAAGTCCTGAATGTGACGCATCTAGGCCCTGTAAGTGCAACAAGGTTTCTTGGGCTTCAGCATAATGATCTCGCGACAACTCAAGCTCTGCCTTTGTTAGGCCAATAGCAAACTCTGAACCAGGAGACTGGTCTGCCGCCATATTCAGATAACTATCCCGACTATCAAATGCACCGCGTAAATGAGCCGCTCTAGCGGCCGTTAAGTAATAAACCAAAGGTGCCGAACTACTGGGCGCATGCTTAATTAGAATCTTCTCAGAACGCTCCCAATTCCCTTCAGCATAATCTACCAGACCAGAAACAAGCGCTTCTTTAGAGCGATTTAAGGTAACATCCTGACCCTTCGATTTTATTTTATTAGGTAACCGAATGCACCAACCTAACCACCGTACTACTAAATAGAAAACAGTAAAACTAAACCATAAAACAACGGTAAAAAAAGCTAAGGTACTTTCCAGCGACCAGCGACCGATCCCAAGAATGACATAACCTGGATCATCATGATCAACGAGCGTTTCCCATGCGTAATAGACCGCTATAATCAACAGCATCAAGGAAACTAAAAAATAAAAAATTCTTTTCACGTTAAAAACCCCTCAATATACCTTAACCCACAATTACAAGGCTTTATCGGCTTCGACTCTCAATTTAGTAATATTCCTCAACATAGTCAGTGACTTACTCACATCGGGTATATCACTATGGATCGGTGTATTTTGTAGCTCTTTAATATCTAAAATAATCTGTGTTGCTTGTTGATTAGCCTCATAATTACTTTTTATCCAAAGTTTTGAATCTTCAAGATCTTGTTTAAAAAGGTCATCTTGGTGTTGTAACAACGAGAGCATAGCAACTTCAATTCTAAGTTTTAATTGTTGCTTAATAAAATGCGCATCTCCCTGGGAAATAATTGCACGGACCGGTTGTTCGACACGGCGTATACTCACCAAACCATTTAGATCCGCCAATAAATCTACAAACCATTGGTCCTCACCCGTTTCAGATTCAATATTACTCGCCAAGTCAACGGCAATTTTCTTCCCCGTGTAAGGGAATCGAAGCGTTAACGTCTCTGAGTCCTTAGCAATCAACTTTAGCTTTGAATAAATACCGACAACATCAGGAACTTGAACTTTCTTTAACAAAGAAATTTCTGTTGCAATTTCTTCACGCACTTTAAAAACACCCCCTCCGCCGCTTTCTCTAAGACGCTGATCTGCAGCAGTGAGCGCTTTGATTGCCGCATTGACATCGCCGACAAGATGTAACCGCTGATTAGCAACAGTCAATAAATATTCTGCATCAGCAATTAACCAATCTCCACGTGTTTTCCCTAATTGCCTTTTAATCTGTTCTATAGAGATACTCAACTCTTTCTTATTCGCTGCTAACTTTTCATCATTTAATCCTGAAAAGTTCTCTAACGCCAGATTAACAACCTGATCTTTATTCGTAATTTCAGCTTCCATGGTTGCAAATTGCGTTTGGATCGTTGCAAACTGTGATTGCATAGCCGCTAACTGTTTCTGGTATTCCGTCACCTGCCCAGATATTTCAATTAACTGTAAGTCTTCCTTATGAATTTCATTGGTTAGCCCTTTCAAATCATCACGTTGAATTTCAAACAGATAGAAACCAATTCCCGCAACTGACAACACCAAAAAAATATTCAATAAGCCCAACCAAAGACCTTGTTGAGAACCGCCTTTAGCGTTTGCCACCACAGGACTTACCGTGTTGTTTTCACTACTCGTAGATTCATCAGCTTTATCTTGTATTTCTTCAGCCACAACGCTCTCCATTCGAAATGCTTTTAACTGCCGTCACAATATCTTTATTCGCAGGAGTTTGGGTGACTACAATCTTTTGAAACCCTAAACCCAATGCTTTTTTTCTAATTCTTTCACTGATAACCACCAATGGTTTTAACTTCAAAACCTTTTGCACATCGTCATCGACCATATCCAACAAATTTTCCAGCGCTTCATTACTCGTTATTGTAACAATATCAACCGTATTTTTTATATCTAACCCTATCATAACCTGATGAGATATTGGGGGTTTTATTCGTCGATAAACCTCGTAATAATCAACCTCGGCACCTAAAGATCGCAAATGCTCCGCCAACCACTCTCGACCGCCTTGCCCTCTCACAATAAGGATTTTCTGCCCTGAAACTTGTTGTTCACTAAGCGCAACCAACAAAGCCTCACTATTAAACCCTGACTCAGGAATAACATCGACATCCATACCGACAGCCTCTATTGCCTGGGCCGTTGCCAATCCAACAGCGGCTATGTTTTGCTTGCATAATATTTGTTGTGCTTGCGGCCAAACCGCCAAACTAAATTTAACGGCATTGACACTGACAAAGACCAGCCAATCATAACCGGCTACTTTTTCTAAGAAAAACGTATTCTTCGGCTGCTGTAATGCTTCGATCTCAATCACAGGCAATCGCCTAGACAAACACCCCGCTTGTTCTAACAAACGACAGAGCACCTCTGCCTGATTTTTCGGCCGGGTTACTAACACACAGACATTCATCATCAAACTCAAAGATTCTATGAATAAACTGCTTGTAATATTTTCTTAGCACCCTTTGCTAACAATTCTTCAGCGATCTCGTAACCAATGGCTTTTGCCTGATGGACTTCGCCCTGACTTTGCGCACGGATGATTTTCTGACCATTCGGCATTCCAACCAAGCCCTGCATAAATAAGCCTCCATCCCGTAACTGAGCAAATCCAGCAATCGGCACTTGACAGCCACCCTCTAAACGCTCGTTCATAGCGCGCTCTGCAAGGACACATTGCTGCGTTTCATGATCATGCAACGCATTAATAACATCAGCAACACGGGCATCGCCTACACGGCACTCAATACCCAGGGCGCCTTGACCCACAGCCGGTAAACTCACTGAGGTAGGAATAATTTGCTTTATCCGATCAACCATCGCTAATCTTTTTAATCCAGCTGCGGCCAAAATAATAGCATCAAAGTCGCCAGCATCTAGCTTAGCAAGCCGAGTATTAACGTTACCGCGTAACGGTAAAATACGACCCTTAGGAATTACCTGCAATATTTGCGACTGACGCCGTAGGCTAGAGGTACCAATACGAGCATCTTCAGGCAATTCTTCTAAGCAACTATAACGATTCGAAACCAATGCGTCACAGGGATCTTCACGCGCTAAGATAACCTTTAACTCCAGCCCTTCAGGAAAATCAACTGGAACATCCTTCATCGAGTGAACAGCGATATCGGCCTGCCCCGCTAACAACCCCTGCTCCAACTCCTTAACAAACAAACCTTTCCCACCTATCTTTGCCAGTGGTGCATCAAGAATCTTATCCCCACGCGTGGTCATTTTTACCAATTCAGTTTTTAGCCCAGGATGAATTCGTCGTAATTGTTCTGCAATGTAATTAGCTTGCCAAAGTGCCAAAGGGCTATTTCGTGTAGCAATCCTGATCAACTGGTCATTCACTGAATAAGGTCCTTAATTTAAGAGTAATAGCGGTTATTGTACCTTTATTTTACAAACACAAAAATCAGTAAATCAGCCCCCTTGCCTTACTTATAGCCGCAACTGGCGCACTTCTCACCATTCCATCAATACCTCCAGGCACCCCATAAAGATAAAAAAACTGTATCATAGGGGCTTAAGTTCTTAATACCTTTTACGTTATTACCTGAATATGACTACATCAAACAAAGATAAACTCTGGGGCGGCCGTTTCACACAAGCGACAGACAGCTTCGTTGAAGCTTTTACCGCTTCGGTTAATTTTGACCAACGCCTGGCCGCACATGACATTCAAGGCTCTATCGCGCATGCTAAAATGCTTCACAAAATAGGCATCCTAACCGACCTTGAACTTGACAGTATTCTTACCGGTCTCGAAGCAATTTTAATTGACATCAATAATGGTGATTTCAACTGGTCAGTCGCGTTAGAAGACGTCCACATGAACATTGAAGCCCAGCTCACAGCAGCGATTGGTCCTGCTGGCAAAAAACTTCATACGGGCCGTTCACGAAACGATCAGGTTGCCACAGACATACGTCTTTATCTACGCGAAGAAATCAGTCATATTTGCGCTGAACTACATCGTCTTAAAACAGGCTTATTAGATCTAGCCGAACAAGAACACGACACCATCATGCCTGGGTTCACTCATCTTCAAGTCGCCCAGCCCATCACTTTTGGGCACCACTTAATGGCCTGGTTTGAAATGCTCAAACGCGACCAAGAAAGACTGCAGGACTGCCTAAAAAGAATCAATATTATGCCCCTAGGTTCTGCTGCACTTGCTGGCACCAGCTACCCGATTGACCGATTCATGACAGCTGAACTTCTGGGTTTCGACCGACCTTCTGATAACTCACTGGACTCTGTTAGTGATCGTGATTTTGCCATCGAATTTGCGTCTGCGGCCAGCCTTATCATGATACATCTGTCCCGATTCTCTGAAGAATTAGTTTTATGGGCCAGCACTCAATTTGACTTTATTGACATCCCAGACACTTTTTGTACCGGCTCATCAATCATGCCACAAAAGAAGAACCCTGATGTCCCCGAGTTAGTTCGAGGCAAAACCGGTCGTGTTAGTGGCAATTTAATTGCCCTACTGATGCTAATGAAGGGTCAACCCTTAGCCTATAACAAAGATAATCAGGAAGATAAGGAGCCGTTATTTGACTCAGCAGATACCGTTATTAATTCCTTACGCGCTTTTGCCGATATGATTCCTCACGTTAAAGCAAAGCGCCAAAACATGTATCAAGCGGCTAAACAAGGCTTCTCAACAGCCACTGATTTAGCTGACTACCTGGTTGGAAAAAACATCCCGTTCCGAGACGCCCACGAGATAGTGGGTCTCGCCGTTCGACTCGGTATTGAAACCCATCGCGATCTCTCAGAACTCACGCTCGAAGAATTACAACAATTTTCTGGTGAAATAGATAACGAGGTTTTCAACATCCTGACCTTAGAAGGCTCTGTAGCTGCTCGAAATCATATCGGTGGCACCGCACCTAACACCGTTAAAAAAGCAATTGAAAACGCTAGAAAACAAATGTAATACACCCTAATCGCTGTATTTTATTCACCTTACAAACGTAAGGTGAATAACTTATAACGCTCTAGCCCTCAAAAAGGCCCGCTCAGACAATTCATGCCAGGCACTAACCTGTTCCTTAAAACCCATCACTGAATCATACACGCGCCGGGCCATCGCATCGCTATCAGCTAACTCAGCAACAACATCATCAGAAAGCACCCGCAGCCTTTTAAGCACATCATCTGGCAAAGCCATGACCTTGACTCCATGTTTATCAACGAGTGTTTTTAGCGCCTGATTATTTCGCGCCGTATACTCTGATAACATATCTAAATTAGCGGCTTTACAAGCAACCAAAATAATTTCCTGCAAATCCTTAGGTAAGGAATTAAATGCCTCCTCATTAATCAGACACTCCATGGTTGATCCGGGTTCATGCCAGCCCGGGTAATAATAATATTTTGCCACCTTGTGTAACCCAAAAGCCAGATCGTTATAAGGACCCACCCACTCTGTGGCATCCAAGGTCCCTGTTTGCAATGCTGTAAATAACTCCCCGCCTGGAATGTTAACCGTCGTACCGCCAGCTCGTCTCAGCACCTCTCCACCCAAACCTGGCATACGCATTTTTAAACCGCTAAGATCTTCAAATGAATTTATTTCTCGATTAAACCAGCCTGCCATCTGGACACCTGAATTCCCAGTCGCAGCAGGAATAATACCAAAAGGTTGATATAATTCACGCCACAACTCCATCCCACCGCCATAATACAACCAACTATTCATTTCTTGAGCCGTTAGCCCAAAAGGCACGGCCGAAAAGAACTGCGTAGTTGCCGATTTTCCTTTCCAGTAATACGCTCCTGAATGACCCAACTCCGCAACCCCGTTAGAAACCGCATCAAATACCTCAAAGGCAGGCACTAATTCTTTAGCACCATAAACCTTAATTTTAATTCGCCCCCCACTCATGGTATTGATCATCTGGGCCAACAAATTTGCATTTGTTCCCAGCCCCGGGAAATTCTTAGGCCAAGCCGTGACCATTTTCCAACGAAATTCCGCCTTGGCATTAGTCACTGTTGGCATAGCAGCCAACAAAGGGCTAGCCCCGGCTGCGACCATAAAACTTCTTCTTTTCATCAACTCACCTTGTCTCTTGTCTCAAACATAAACAGCCTATGTTCTGAAAGAATAAAATAGAATCCACGATATTACCAACCCTATTACGCGTGGCCACCCTTAAATAACACCTTCTTCAATCGCATTAAAGTTTACTTCGATGCAATATTTTCAGTATTTTGTCATCTTCCTGTCACAATACCCCGCTATCCTACATGGACTTTATAACGAAAACCCTTTATAATTTGGGGGTTTATAAGAACGCATTCAATCTTAAGCCTTAGTGAATAACAGCAAGGCTTCAGCAGAAAATTTCTAACGATTACCCAGGAGATACATCAATGGCAATTAAAGTTGCAATTAACGGTTATGGCCGTATTGGACGAAACATTTTACGCGCACTTTACGAATCAAACCGGACCAACGACATTCAAATTGTTGCAATCAATGACTTAGGCGACGCAAACACAAACGCTCATCTTACCCAATATGATACTGCGCATGGAAAATTCCCAGGTGAAGTAACTGTTGACGGTGACGCTATGGTTGTTAATGGTGATCGCATCAGAGTTTTTGCTGAAAGAGACCCTTCTAAACTTCCTTGGGGAGAATTAGGCATTGATGTTGTTCATGAATCAACCGGTTTTTTTGCTAGCAAAGAGAAAGCTTCTGCGCATATTGCTGCCGGCGCTAAAAAAGTTATCATTTCCGCACCAGGCGGTAGCGATGTCGATGCAACCATTGTTTACGGTGTCAATGACAACATATTAACCGCTTCAGATACAATCATTTCAAATGCCTCTTGTACCACAAATTGTTTAGCGCCTTTAGTTAAACCACTGGCTGATACCTTAGGGTTTAATCACGGTTTAATGACCACAATCCATTCCTACACTAACGATCAAGTTTTGACCGATGTTTTTCACCCTGACTTACGTCGCGCTAGATCGGCAACCCAATCGATGATCCCAACTAAAACTGGGGCTGCTGCAGCTGTTGGCTTAGTGTTACCTGAATTAGCTGGAAAACTTGACGGTTTCGCCATGCGCGTTCCCACTATCAATGTTTCTGTTGTTGATTTAACCTTCCAAGCATCAAGAGAAACAACCAAAGAAGAAGTGGACGCTATCTTAAAAACAGCTTCTGAAACTTCGCTAAAAGGTATTTTGGAGTTCAATGATAAACCACTGGTTTCTATTGATTTCAACCATAACCCGGCTTCTTCTATTTACGAGTCGTCACTGACCAAAGTACTTGAAGGTAACTTTGTTAAAGTTCTTTCATGGTATGACAATGAGTGGGGATTCTCTAACAGAATGCTTGATACCACTATTGCACTATACAACGCTAAATAATTTAACTTAGGCCCTTAGTTCATGAAAAATCTTAGACGCACGAAAATACTGGCCACGCTAGGTCCTGCAACTGATGCACCCGGCGTCCTTGAAGGAATGTTTGAAGCCGGACTCGATGTGGTCCGACTCAACTTCTCTCACGGCGATGCTGAAACACAAATTGAGCGCGCCAACGCTGTCCGCAAGTTAAGCGCACAGACTGGTCGACATGTTGGCATTCTTGTAGACTTACAAGGCCCTAAAATTCGTATTGAACGCTTCAAGGATAACAAAGTTATTCTTGAAGAGGGCCAATCGTTTTCTTTAGATATTAACCTTGATGGCAATGCCGGCGATGAAACACAAGTCGGC
>DUCI01000039.1:0-18603 GCA_012959905.1 Methylococcaceae bacterium
ATCATTGTCGCCAAAACGTATCTCCTCGGTCGCAACCGCGTCATTTTCATTTATAATCGGCACAACACCATAACCCAGCAGGGTTAACAAAGTACTGCGGGCATTTAAATAACGCTGGCGATCTGACAAGTCATCGTGCGTCAACAATACTTGAGCGGTATGCAAACGATGCTTTTGAAAACTATTCTCATAAGCCTGAATAAGACCCATTTGACCCACTGAAGCCGCCGCCTGTAACTCATGCAGAGAATGCGGCCTTTCAGCTAAGTTAAGACGGCAAACACCCTCAGCAACCGATCCCGATGAAACCAATAAAACGTCCAAACCACGCTGACGCAAATCGGCAATCTGCGCAACCCAATCAGTGATAGCCGAAACATCAAGCCCCTGCCCCCCCTTGGTAAGTAAAGAACTACCGATCTTAACAACAATACGCTGCGACCGAAGAAAATCAGGCCTCTTCACGTTCACGCTCTCGACTTTGCTCTAAGAAATCCATAATAGCGAACATCAAACCAGCCACTCCGTTCTTCTTGATGGCAGAAATCTCAAACACCGGACCTGACCAATCCAAAGCATCTACAATGGCTTGACAATGCGCGTCTACCTCATCAGATTGCAGTCTATCTATTTTATTTAACACCAACCACCGAGTCTTTTTAGCCAACTCATCACTCCACAAAGCAAGCTCCGTTACAATTTTTTCAGCCGCTTCAACCGGTGTTAAATCTGATTCATAGGGCTCAACATCAACAATATGCAACAACAACCGCGTTCTAGACAAATGCTTCAAAAACTGTAATCCCAAACCGGCACCTTCTGATGCGCCTTCAATAACACCGGGTATATCTGCAATGACGAAACTACGCAAATCATCAACCCTAACCACGCCTAAATTGGGATGCAAGGTCGTAAAAGGATAGTCCGCCACCTTAGGGCGGGCCGAAGAGACCTGCCGAATTAAACTGGATTTTCCTGCATTTGGCATACCCAGCAAACCGACATCAGCAATTAATTTAAGCTCTAAATTTAAAAACCGTCGCTCCCCAGGTGTTCCCTTAGTTGCCTTACGCGGCGCCCGATTAGTGCTGCTTTTAAAGCGCATATTACCTAAGCCATGAAACCCCCCTTTAGCGACCAATAGCATATCGCCGGGCGCAGTCAAGTCACCAATTTTTTCATCGGTTTCAGCATCATAAACAATCGTTCCCGGCGGTACGGCCACATGACAATCAACCCCCATGCCTCCCGTACAACTGCGCCCCATACCATTTTGACCACGCTGGGCCCGATGAACAGAATGATAACGAAAATCAACCAAGGTATTTACATTTTCAGTGGCCACCAAAAAGACGTTGCCCCCATCACCCCCATCACCGCCGTCAGGACCTCCTAATGGAATATATTTCTCGCGGCGAAAACCAATTGCCCCATTTCCACCGTCACCGGCCTCAACCCGAATTCGCGCCTCGTCAACAAACTTCATTTTTTTCCTTCTGCCCCATAAAGAATAGCTCCCTTATCAAAACAGAGCCTTCAGTAAAATCACACCAGCTACCACTACAAACAAAAAAGCCCCACCTAATAAGGTGAGGCTTTAATAAACTATCTAGCACTTAAAGCGTCACCGCTTATCTGCGCTTAAATTATGCCGCTACAACGCTCACATAACTGCGTTTTTTAGGTCCTTTAACCTCAAAAACAACACGCCCTTCTGCTTTTGCAAAAAGCGTATGATCCTTCCCGCAACCTACATTCAATCCCGGATGAAACCGCGTACCGCGCTGACGAACGAGAATATTACCCGCAGCAACTGCCTCTCCACCATAACGTTTAACGCCTAATCGCTTCGATTCCGAATCGCGACCGTTCCGAGTACTACCGCCTGCCTTTTTATGAGCCATCTTCTAATCCCACCTAAATATTAATTATGCAGAAATTCCAGTAATTTGGACTTCCGTGTAATATTGACGATGCCCCATTTGCTTCATCTGGTGCTTACGTCTTTTAAATTTAATGATCTTAATTTTCTTATGCCGCCCTTGTGAAGTAACTTTTCCAGTTACCTTACCGCCGTCAACAAAAGGCTGACCAACCTTAATCGCATCATCCGACTGTACCAAAAGCACCTTGTCGAACTCTACATTTTCACCTGAATCTACATCCAGCTTCTCTATTTTAAGGACTGACCCTTCTTCAACGCGATATTGTTTACCGCCTGTTTGAATTACCGCATACATCTGGTTAATCTCCACGTAACATGGTTATTTAAATTAATCAGCAATTTTAATCATAAAAACCAATACCGTCAACCCAAAATTCATTATTCCTCTACCAGACCCCCTTAAAGAAACAGAAATCCCAACGCAGAACACAACTTTTATGTAAAATACACGGTATATTTTATCAGAAAAAAGCATCATGCCTGCACAAAACCAAGAACAAACACCATTTGACATGAATCAGCCTATTGATTTTGACGCCCTCAAAATGCTCACCCTTGATGACAGTCAAGCAACGGACCAACTCATTTTAAATGAACTCAACTCCGATGTTGTTCTGATTAATCAGATCGGCCACTATATTGTCGGCAGTGGGGGTAAAAGATTACGCCCCATGCTATTGCTTCTTGCGGCCAAAGCACTGAATTATGATGGCCAGCAACATTTAACACTTGCTGCCGTTATTGAATTTATTCATACCGCCACCTTATTACACGATGATGTCGTCGATGAATCTGATTTAAGACGCGGCAAAGGTTCTGCTAATGCTGTGTGGGGTAATGCTGCCAGCGTTCTCGTCGGTGACTTCCTTTATTCCAAAGCCTTTGAAATGATGGTTAGGGCTGACAAGATGCGGGTCATGGAAATCCTTTCTAAAACAACAACCGCAATCGCAGAAGGGGAAGTATTGCAACTCCTTAACTGCAACAACCCGACCACCACAGAAGCCAGCTACCTGGAAGTTATCTCTAGAAAAACAGCGATCCTTTTTAGTGCTGCAACACGCCTAAGCGCTGTACTGGTAAATGCGCCTGCAGAAACTGAAGCCCAAATGGCTGCTTACGGTATGCACTTAGGCAATGCTTTCCAACTCATTGATGACGCCTTAGACTATAAAGCGAATGCTGAAGATCTCGGTAAAAACCTAGGCGATGACCTTGCCGAAGGAAAACCCACTCTCCCGCTCATCCATGCCATTGAGCATGCCAACGAACACGACGCTCAAATTATCATCAATGCCATTAAAGAAGGTGACCGCAACGCATTCAACGACGTTTACAAAATCGTAAAAGAAACCGGGGCAATTACTTACACGGAAAAACGTGCTGACGAAGAAGCACACAAGGCCATTAACGCCCTAGATTTAATACCAGACTCTCCTTATAAACAGGCCATGGTAGAACTGGCTATTTTTTCAGTACAACGAAACTATTAACCCGCTCTCAAACTAAGTCACTCGACGCTGCACCGACCTCATTTCATCCATGAGTCGCTTGCAGAAGACTACTTCTCCGTTACCACGACATCAATAAAATTTTTCCGTAATCGCTGACGAACGACTTCTGTCGCAGACATATTTAAAAACGGCCCCAGTTTTACTCGGTGCCAATTGACATCACCGATCCGTGCTAATTCTATTTTTGACTCAATACCTATGAGTGCCAACTTCGCTTTAAGCCGGTCTGCATCTTTATTATTTCTAAATGAACCTGCCTGCATCATGTAACGAACAGCCCTGCTCTTACCTGCTTTTTCCTCACGGTTTCGTGTTTTTATCTCATAATCAGGAACAACCACTTCTTTTTCAGGGAGCAGGGTAAAAAAATCATAGCGCGGCACCTGCACTTGTTTTTTCTTGCTGGGTGCACTCGCCTTCATCGGCTTGCTTTGCTTAGCTGCTGACACCACTATCTCCTGCTGCGCCTGCTTAGGCGTTGCGGAACTCAACTGCCCAGAAATACTTTCACTGGATTGACGAAGACTATTTAAAAAATAACCAAACCCTAACAATAACAAGACAACCAAAAAAACCCTTCCAACAGAAAGCCTTTTATTGTACTTTTTGCGCCTAGGGCGAACTCTATTTTTAAAATCTTTCACCATCACATTATCTCTGGACTACTAACACCCAATAAAACCAAGCCATTCGTAAGACACTGCTGAACGGCCTCTATAAGGCTCACTCGCGCATCACGCAATTTGGCATCCTCAACTAAAAACTGCTCAGCATTGTAATAAGTATGAAAATAATTAGCTAAATCCCTTAAAAAATGCACCAAATGATGCGGTTCATATTTCAAGGCTGAGCGTTCAACCACCTCGGGGTATTGCGCCAATAAACCAACCAAGGAAACTTCATGATCCGTTGACAACAGCGCACTATTGTCTAATCCCTGCTGACTATTCCTTGACAACCCCTTCTCTTCCAGTTGCCGTAAAACACTACAAATCCGAGCGTAAGCATACTGCACATAAAAAACAGGATTGTCATTGGTCTTGCTTGTCGCCAACTTCAAATCAAAATCCATATGTTGATCTGACTTTCGCATCACATAGAAAAAACGTGCTGCATCAAGACCCACTTCATCACATAAATGACGCAACGTAACAAAGTCACCTGAGCGCGTTGACATCTGTACTTTTTCATCACCACGGTATAAAACGGCAAACTGCACCAATAAAACGTCTAATTTAGCTGAATCAGCACCTAAAGCTGTCATTGCCGCCCTAACCCTTGGGATATAGCCATGATGATCGGCCCCCCAAACATTAATAATACGCTCAAAACCTCGATCCAATTTATTCATATGATAGGCGATATCCGATGCAAAATAGGTTGTTTGGCCGTTTTCTCTAACCACAACACGATCTTTTTCATCTCCCAACGCGCTAGAGGCAAACCAAGTTGCCCCCTCTTTCTGATAAAGATGCCCTGCTTTATCCAAACGCCCTAATGCATCTTCAATGGAGCCATCTTCAACCAATAAACTTTCAAAAAACCAGTGCTGATAATCAACACCAAAAGCAGATAAATCTTCTCTAATATCAGCCAGAATGGCTGTTAATCCTTCTTGAAATATTTGTGCATAACGCTCGCGTCCTAATAACGCCTGCGCCTTAGTAATGAGACCATCAATATGCTGCTCTTTGTCGCCCCCTTGAGGCTCATCAACTGGGACGCCGTCAAAAACCTCGGTCGCTACAAAACAAAAATCCCGATTGATCCGATCAAAAAACTGGCGCGCAATATCCTTAACATAAGCGCCCTTGTAACCGTTGCTCGGGAACTGAAACGTTTGTCCACAACACTCCAAATAACGCAACCAAACACTGGTCGCCAAAATATCCATTTGACGACCCGCATCATTCACATAATATTCATTAGCCACGTCATAGCCTACCGCTCGCAATAATTCACTGATAACCGAACCATAGACGGCACCACGGCCATGCCCTACATGCAAGGGACCTGTTGGATTCGCAGAAACAAACTCAACCTGTATTTTCTGACCCGCTCCAACATCACTTTTTCCAAAAGATGACCCTAACCGCAAAACATCAGCAATTATCTCGTGCTGAGCATTGGGGTTAACAAAAAAGTTAATAAATCCCGGGCCGGCAATCTCTACCTTTTCTACGTTAGCATCTTCCGGTAAGGCAGCAATAATGACTTCCGCTAATTGTCTTGGCGATTTTTTGGCAGACTTTGCCAACATCATCGCCAAATTACATGCAAAATCACCGTGCTGAGCATCACGCGTTCGCTCTACACTAATATCTGGAATCCACTCTGACTGTAGAACCGATTGCTCAATTAACACTTCTACGGCCTTTTGTAACAAGGCCACCACCTTTTGTTTCATATAGACGACTTCTATCAGTTCAAAAATAATGAGCTATTATCCAACAACTATCTCGGATTATCTAGCAACAGACCGCTATCACTTGCAAATAGTTTAAAACGCACCTAACCCCTCAGTATAAGTCCACTGGATCTACATCAATAGACCAGCGCACTTTTCGAGCTATTTTAATTAACCCCACGTCCTTCACTAAAAAATCCAACAACTGATGCAATTGTTTTCGCTGCTCCGCCTGTATCAATAATTGATAATGGAAACGCTGTGCACGTCTAACAATAGGCGCAGGAACAGGCCCTAAAACTTGCACACCGCTCTCAACATGAGGTAGCAGCAAAGACTGTACTTGCTGCAAAAAGGCTACTGCCAACGATTCTGACATTGCATTCACTCGAAACAATGCCTGAAAACTAAAAGGCGGTAATCCCGCAACTTTCCTTTCCAACAAACTTGCCGCAGCAAATGCCGCAAAACCTTTTTCAATTAGCGTTCTTAACAGTAAATGCTCTGGTTGCCGTGTCTGCAAGAGCACCAAACCCTTTTTATGAGACCGCCCCGCTCGACCTGAAACCTGAATGATCAATTGCGCCAACTTTTCGGGCGCATGATAATCAACACTAAACAGACCACTATCAATATCAATAATGCCGACTAATGTCACATTCTCAAAATGATGACCTTTTGAGAGCATTTGCGTCCCCAAAATAACCTTTGCTTGACCAGAATGAATGGCCTGCAATGCTAAATCCAAATCACCTCGATGGCGAACACTGTCCCTATCGATACGAATAACCTGATTGCGGCCAAATACGGCAACCAGCGCTCTCTCAACACGCTCGGTCCCAACCCCCAACGACACTAACTCGACACACCCACAACGGCCACACTGTTTAATTTTTTTGTGCTGATAATCACAATGATGACAACGTAATAATCCTGCCTTCTCATGCACGACCAAATTAACATCACAATGCTTACACCGGGCAACCCAGCCACAAGCATGACACATTAAAGCAGGTGAAAACCCACGCCTGTTTAAAAACAAAATGACTTGCTCATCCCGCGCCACTGTTTTGCTTATGGCATCCATTAACTGCCCAGATAATCCATCTTCTAACCGCTGGTTACGAATATCCAGTAATTTTACTTTTGGTAATACAGCCGCCCCAATACGCTGAGTTAAGCTCAGCTTTTGAAATCGACCATTCGCCACATTACTTAAACTCTCCAAAGAGGGTGTCGCTGAACCGAGAATAATCGGGATATTCCCTTTCTTTGCTTTTAATAAGGCCATATCCCGAGCAGAAAACCGTAACCGCTCTTGTTGCTTAAAAGAACTATCATGCTCTTCATCGACAATAATTAAACCTAATCGCGGTATTGAATGAAATAACGCCGAACGAGTACCCAACAAAACACTTGCATGACCTTGTTGTACACTAAGCCAAGATTGACAACGCTGAGCATCGGTCAGGCTTGAGTGTGAAACCGCAATACGGATACCAAATCGTTGCCTGAAACGACTCTCAATTTGCGGCGTTAAACTAATCTCGGGCAATAACACAAGCACCTGTCGACCCTGACTGATAACAGAATCAATCACACGCATATAAACTTCTGTTTTACCACTACCGGTGATACCTTCTAACAAAAACGCATTGTACGCATCAAGACTATCATTGACACGGTCCACAGCCTGCCGTTGCTCAATAGTTAAAGGCAGTTGAGTATCGCTGGAACCAACCGCTGATACCTTAGACCGTATGACCGGCAAATCATACAACTCCACGTAGCCTTTAGCCATCAACTCCGCTATAAACTTCTTACCGTCCTTGTGCCATGACCGCACTGCTGCCTCAGTAATCCGCCCCTCTTCTTGCTTTATAAAACTAAACAATGCTTTTTGGCGAGGCGACCTCGCCAAGACTGAGCTCGAAACATCCTCCCCTAAGTTAGTCAGCCTATACAACAGATCTTTCTTAAACCGTACTTGCTTACCTTGCCGCAGCAATACCGGCAAGGCATAACTCACAACCTCTCCTATCGGATAATGATAATAACGACTTACCCACACCAAAACGTCTAAATCATCGACTGACAAGACAGGCTCTGTATCAAGAACCTCCTCGACCACTTTTAACTTTTCTAATGCCCATTCGCTTTCCGAACAAACTTCTAGCAACACACCCACCTTACTCCCGCCACCAAAAGGAACACGCAGCCGAACTCCCGGTCTTAACGAATCACGATCAAAATCCTCCGCCACTTTATAATCAAAAAGTCGATATAACGGCACCATAACGGCAACCCGAAGGATATTACTGCTATTTTTACTTGACTTAATCATGTAATTTATTTAAAAAAATAAATATGGTGAACTGTTTCTTTACACAAAAGAATAATAACTTCTTGCTCCTATGATCCCGAAGGTAGATATGTCCATATTCCGACAACAAGCTCTACGCACTGATATTGCAGGCATACCACTAGAATGGATTGGCTTTGAAACTGCTGCAAAACTGTATACCTTAAATCACGTAGTCTATACTTTAGGCTCTCCGCTTTACACTATACATGGAGGCATAAACAGCCGAACCGGCCTTCAAAGCAACATTCAGGTTAATTCCATCTTGGCAACACAGAGCCTACACCACAAGAGTAAAAACCTTTCAAAAAAGTTTGTTCCCACACTTAATAATGCCACGTTATTTAAGCGTGATAACCACATCTGTTTATATTGCGGTATTCGCCATCCTCGAAGTGAGTTATCAAGAGACCATATCACGCCATTAAGTCTAAACGGCAAAGACCACTGGAACAATGTTGTCACCGCCTGTAAACGTTGCAATAATGCTAAAGCTGATCGCAGTCTCGAAAACTCAGGCTTAGAATTACTCGCCATTCCATTTACGCCCACTTATGCCGAATATATATTTTTACAAGGACGCAATATCTTAGCCGACCAAATGCAATTCCTACGCTCTCACTTTCCCCAAGAAAGCCCTCTACATCAACGCCTCAGGGTTTTATGAAAGAAATCGTCATTCGGTCACTTTCACCTATTGACAAATATTTCTCTCGATCTCTTTCTTGCAACTTTAACCGTGGCGGCAAAGTCCAAACGCCTGCGGGATGGTCATGGTTATCTTTAGGGTTAGCATTGATCGTTGAACTATTCAGAAACTTGAACCCCGCCGCTTCAGCGCAAATTCTTAGATAACGCTCTGAGACATAACCCGTTTTAGCCTGTAGATCCAATGGCTGCCCCGCCGCCTGACGATGTTCAACAACACCTAAAACACCTCCCGGTTTTAATACCTCAAAAATTGCAGCCAATACAGCAGGTAGATGCCCTGACTTCATCCAATTATGAATATTCCTAAAAGTTAACACGCGATCAACTGTGCCTGTAGGCGCAATCTGTAATGCTCCTGGCGGCTCAAGAACAGTCACCTGTGAGGCACCATAGGTCAATGGATCAGCCGCTATTTTCATTTTAAATGTCGCTACACTTTTTTTAAAATACGGTACTTTTGAATCCGGTGAAAAATGAGCTAAATATAAGGTTCCCTGATCTTTAAGAAAAGGCGCCAAAATCTCGCTATACCATCCCGAACCGGGCCAAATCTCGACAACCGTCATATTTTCCTTAACATCAAAAAAGGTTAATGTTTGTAACGGATGACGGTATTGATCTCGCGATTTATTATTCTCCTGACGATGATCACCCGCAATCACCTCCGTCAAAGTAACCCCATAAGCTACCGGCATCACTAAAAAACAACTCAAGAACAACCCTAAAACAAAATAGTGACTAACTCGCCTCACAACTTACCTCCCATTCTTGTCAACGATGGAAAAAGCCCCACTAAACCCAACACCAAAAATGCAACTAAGGTCCATCCTGGGATAGTAAGCCCTAAAAAAATCCATGCAATATCGGCACACTCTCCGGTTCCATTCAACATCAATTTTAATGTTTCTGCCAATGGGAAATTTTCAAAGACATAGGCTAACCCAGGGCTACATTCAGGCACTTCGTCAGCGGGCAAATTCTGCAACCACACATGCCGCGCTGAAACACTTACCCCAATCAGCGCAACACCGATAATAAAACCGGAATAAATTCTCCGCCCTAGTTGCCTAGGATTATGAACTGCCGCCACCAAAAAAATAACACCCACCGCTAAAATAATAATTCGCTGAGAAACACATAAAGGACAAGGCTCAAGTTCTTCAATAAACTGAAAATAAGCCGCCACCAGCAATAAGGCAAAGCATCCCATAAACCCTAATAAAAATATAACTCGGACTCTCGTCATGTCATTCCCTTTCTAAGACTGTTTAATTTCTCCTCATCATTTAAAACGAAGCAACCAAATTTCGTAATGCTTCCGAACCCAATTGAAAAATAGGCCACCCATCACCGGTTAAAATTACCTCCACATTACAGCGGTCAATTAATCGTCTTACCGAATCCTGTGCCTTATTTTTATCGGCTAATTTAGCCACTGGCAATAAGCAAAGACGACCGGCCCGATGACAACGAATCAAATCACCGGTGATCAGCGTGTCTTCTGCCAACAATAAGGCTAGTTCACCGGGTGTTTTAGACCCATCAAGCGCGAAAACGATCAATTCAGGCACCACCACGTCATTATCTGTAAGCCAGCGATCACAATTGATTGGAAATGTTTCTTGTTCTGCTAACGGACCACAAAGTTGAGCCTGATAGCGTTGGGCAATATTTTCAGCATCACGGCAATGATCACTATTCGTAACCACCACGATACTCACACCACCCAAAGCGTCTAAATGCTCCTGATCATGAACTGACAATGGCAGCGGATCAATCACCACATTACCTTCTTCACGAAGCCATAAAAAGCTGTGAAAATCTAAATTACGCTGCTCATCAAAAACTGACCAACAGTACAACGACGCATTATGTAATTGTTTCATAATTACTCACTTAAATTTAACCCTCTTATTGACTGGGTTGATAACCAACTCATCTATTAATATGCCTGGTCGCGTCATTAAAATATAATTAACCGCTGCCGCCAAATCTTCTGGCAAAATATAATTATTGTCATCATCGCCGGGCTCAAAATCCAATTGATCAAAAAATTCAGATTTCACCATCCCTGGATTTATCAATGTCACCTTAACCTGACTCTTGGCACACTCTTCTCTCAGTGCCTGAGAGAATCCACGGACCGCAAACTTACTGGCGCAATACACTGCACCTTGGCGCCGTCCTTGCAATGCACTTTCAGAACCCATAAAAATTAAATCAGCCCGCCCTTTCTTTTTAAAACTCGGAACAAAAGCGCGTGCCAATACGGCCTGAGCAGTAAAATTAACCGTCATTAATGAATTAATTTGTTGATAGGAAAATTGCTCAAGCGAACCAAAGCGCCCATAACCTGCACAAAAAACAATCACAGAAATATCAGGATGCTCTACTTGTAACTGTTTAGCCTGTTCGGCCAAAAGCGCTACCTTCGAGAAATCCATTTTAACCGGTAAAAAATGACTATGGCTGGTCTCAAATTGATTACACTCTCTTGACGTTCCAAACACAAAATAACCTTGCCGTAACAATTCTTTTGCCACAGCCCGCCCAATACCAGAACTCGCACCGGTAACTAAAACTGACCGCTTTAAACCAGACATGGGAAGAACTTATCTTGCGATACATAACGCGCCAATAACTCACTACAAAATGTCATCATTTCTTGCTCTATATCTACTTGATAGGAAACCATCTTACGCTGACTTTCGAAGGGGCCTGCAAACAATTTTTCTTCTGGATATAAACGTTGAATCTTTTTAAAAAAATTATCCGGCAATCGAAATGCACCCATACTGACTGAGTGCAATTGCGCTACATTAATCCGTTTAAATATTTGTTCAAACAACTGCTGATACTGTTGTTGATAATCAACATGGTAAATAATCGGATCAAAGCGCAAACCGATCAGCCAACCGCTTTCTTGTAACTTACACATTGCATCAATACGCCGTTCTACCGACGGTGTTTTCGCTTCAAGCAATTCAGCGACCTCTTTTGGGGTAAAACTAAACGCTACCACACAACGCTCAATGGGGGTTTGACTCAGCAGACGCCTGACCTGAGTGCTTTTGGTTCGTAATTCTATCCAGGCATTAGGTATCGTATCAAAAAATGGTAAAAACTCATCGACAAACCCAGTGACCGGTTCCATAGCCAAACTATCACAGTCATACCCTGAAAAAAAATGAACCGGTTGCTCCGGGTACGCCCGACTATACTGCTTTATTTCCGATTGAAACTCTTCATAATTAACAAACAAAATATAGTTAGCGGACTGAAACATACCCTGTAAGAAACAATACCGACAGTCATACAAACAATTCAGCATATGCGAAAAATAATAATTTTTTTTGGCACCAATGCCATACCCAGACGGCGCTTCCAAAACAAAATTTTTATATTTCTCTGCCAAAATCAATGCTGGCTTAATCTTTTGCAAACGAAAGTTCTGTGCTTTAGGATTAAACACCTCGCCATAGCGTGCACAATCAACAACCCTAGCCTTTGGGAAGCGACTCAGAATATGCTGTACTCGAGGGTGCTCTCTGACGGCCTCTTCTATATATATTGTTTCAATCATAATTTTTGCTTATTAACGACCCTCTATTAAATAGAAAATAGTCTCTACATACAATCAACCGATGTTAAACTTTAAGATTTTTTTATACCTCATTACCCAATCGAAAAGATAGGGTAAAATAAACCCTATCTTTTATTAATTTAGCGACACCCTATGCAAACACAAGCAATCGGCTTTATTGGCGGTGGAAATATGGCAACCAGTCTCATTAGTGGACTCATTGCCAGCAAACACCCGTGTAGCCATATCCATGTTTATGATATTGACAATACGCAATTACAATCACTCCGCGCCACATTTAATATTAATACACACTCAACCTTAGAAGGGTTGGCGCAACACTCAGATATTATTGTTTTAGCCGTTAAGCCACAAATAATGAAAAGTGTCTGTGAAAATATTCTCACTGCTCTCGGCCCCAAGAATCCTTTATTCATTTCTATTGCCGCGGGGATTAATCAATCCAGCCTAAGTCATTGGTTAGGAAAACAGCAGGCTATTGTGCGTTGTATGCCTAACACACCTGCTTTAGTTCAGACTGGGGCTACGGCCTTACACGCTAACAATAATGTAAGCCCTCAACAACGCGACTTAACTGAAAATATTTTACGCGCTGTAGGGATAGCGCTTTGGATTGATAAAGAAGGCCTCATGGATACGGTAACTGCAATTTCAGGCAGTGGCCCCGCCTATTTCTTTCTACTCATGGAAGCCATGGAAAAATCAGCGATCGAACTCGGCCTACCGGAACAAACCGCACGTCTATTAATCCAGCAAACTGCTCTAGGCGCGGCCAAAATCGCCCTAGAATCAGGTGAATCACCCGAATCACTCCGTACTAAGGTCACCTCCCCAGGGGGCACCACACAACAGGCCATCAGCACTTTTCAAAATGGCGGCCTTGAAACATTGGTCAATCAAGCCGTGCATGCTGCCTTTGATCGATCCATAGAAATGTCCACCGAACTAGGAGAAAAATAATGGACTCTACTTACATGACCAACCCCGTTATTTTCCTTATCGATACCTTTATTTCTTTGTATGTCCTCGCGATCCTTTTACGATTCTTATTACAGTGGGTTAATGCTGACTTCTATAACCCATACATCCAGTTATTGGTTAAAATCACCCATCCACCACTCAAGCACCTACGACGAGTCATCCCCTCAATTGGCAGAGCTGACACGTCATGCATTCTCTTGGCATTGATCATCCAAATATCGTCTACTTACACGATTCTTATGCTCAAAGGCGTTTCCCTATCCGTCACTGCATTATTTTTATTAACGGTATCACAGCTCATAACCACCCTCTTAAACATCTTTGTCTTTGCCATCTTTGCCCGCGCCATACTCAGTTGGTTTTCACACGGCTACAGCAATCCTGCAGCAACACTGCTACAGAGCCTAACCGAGCCTTTACTCAAAATTTGCCGCAGAATGATTCCAGCGATATCGGGCATTGACTTGTCGCCATTAGTTGCCATTATTGCCCTACAATTAGCAAAAATGCTGATTTTACCGCCCATAGAACAAATGATTGCCTTACTCGGGTAAATTATACCGTGACGTTCAAGAAGAAAGTTTAAAGCAACAAGGTCCCTACGCCTTTATCCGTAAACAACTCAAGCAGTACCGAGTGTTCCACACGGCCATCAACAATGTGTACCCGTGGAACGCCACCTTTAATCGCATCGGTGGCGCATTTGACCTTAGGGATCATACCGCCGTGAATAGTTCCTTCAGCAATGAGATCATCAATATCAGTCACCGACAACCCAGTCATCGACTTTTGGTCCGCATCCAATATCCCCGCGGTATTAGTTAATAAGATTAATTTCTCCGCACCTAAAACTTCAGCGACTTTCCCGGCCACAAAATCCGCATTAATATTATATGAGCGACCGTCATGACCCACCCCTATCGGGGCAATCACGGGAATAAAGTCACTGCTCGCCAACATATGGACAACAGCTGGATCAATACTTTCAACATCACCCACATGCCCTAAATCAATGATTTCCGGCACACTGGTTTCTGGTGAAGACCTCTTAACCTCAATCTTTTTAGCCCGAATAAAATCACCGTCTTTACCCGTTAAACCAACAGCACGGCCACCATTCTGATTAATTAAATTAACAATATCTTTATTAACTAAACCACCTAAAACCATTTCCACAATATCCATTGTTTCACTGTCAGTCACCCGCAGGCCATCAACAAATTTTGTCGTTTTACCAAATTTCTCTAAAACTCCACCAATCTGCGGCCCACCACCATGAACCACAACAGGATTAATACCAACCAACTTCATCAGAACAATATCTTTAGCAAAACTGTTTTTTAAGGCGTTATCCACCATTGCATTGCCGCCAAATTTAATGACAACCGTTTTTCCAGAAAACTTCTGAATGTAAGGCAATGCCTCTATCAATGTGTGTGCAATTTGACTCACCACAAAAACTCCCAACGTTTACTTAAATTTAAAATATATTTTTACTATTGCCGACCGGTATGACCGAAGCCACCGTCAGCACGTTCACTTAAATCAAAATCGTCAACTTGAACCAACTCAGCTTGAACAACGGGTACAAAAATCATTTGTGCAATCCGCTCACCCACTTCAATAGAAAATGCTTTATCGCCTCGATTCCAACAGGACACAAAGACTTGTCCTTGATAATCAGAATCAATCAAACCGACCAAATTCCCCAATACAATACCGTGCTTATGCCCTAATCCTGATCGCGGCAATAATACTGCAGCCAAACTAGGATCATCGATATGAATAGCAAAACCTGTCGGGATCAATAGGGTCTCCCCAGGATTCAAGACAACTGTAGCATCAAGACAAGCTTTCAGATCTATACCTGCAGAACCATCGGTTGCATATTCAGGTAGCGATATTTCCTTGCCCAAACGATTATCGAGAATTTTAAATTTAATTTTTTTCATAATAGTGTTGTGCTATTAATTTAATCAGTTGTTGTGCTAAATGTCGCTTAGCTGTCATCGGAAAGTCTTGTTGCCCGCCGCGCCAATAGACAGTGACCGCATTATTTTCTTTATCAAAGCCACCGTCTGCACGGCCGACCCAATTTGCAGCAACCATATCAACTTTCTTGCGCGCTAATTTATCTTTTGCATACGCCTCGAGATGCTCTGTTTCAGCGGCAAAACCAACCGTAAACAAAGCATCATTCGACTCGGCCACTGAGGCTAATATATCGCGTGTTTTTAGTAATAGTAACGTTTTATTCGCACCGTCCTTTTTTATCTTGTTTTCTTCAGCGATAGGGCTGTAGTCTGCAACCGCTGCTGATCCAATATAAATATTAGCGTTAGCCGAACAGTCCAATACTTGTTCATACATTTGCTGCGCTGTTTCCACCGCAAGTAATTTAACACCGGCCGGCGGAACTAAGGCCACCGGGCCACTGACTAAGGTCACATCAGCACCCGCACTTTTAGCCATCTCTGCTAAGGCATAGCCCATTTTTCCAGAACTTCGGTTCGTAATATACCGAACCGGATCAATAGGCTCTCGCGTCGGTCCTGCGCTAATTAGCACAGAAACCCCGCTTAGAGGCCCTACTTCAGTCTGCAGTATTTCTTGACAAATATGTCCCGGCTCAACCATTCGACCTGGACCCGTTTCTCCACAGGCCTGACTACCGTGTTCAGGATTCAAAATAACCATACCCCGTGCACGCAATGCAGTAATATTTTCTTGAACAGCCAAATTAAGCCACATCGCTTGATTCATGCTGGGTGCTAACGTAACCTTACATTGTGTTGCCAAGACCACGGTGCTTAATAAATCATCCGCAATACCATGTGCAAATTTGGCAATACTATTCGCGGAAGCGGGCGCAATAATAATTTCATCAGCCCATCGGGCTAAATTAATATGGCCCATCGCATTTTCTTCATCACTATCCAATAATTTCGAATGAACCGAATGTCCTGATAGCGCCTGAAATGTTAACGGCGTAACAAACTCCATGGCCGCATCAGTCATTATCACTCTGACATCGACACCCTGCTTACGAAACAACCGGACTAATTCAGCCGATTTGTAAGCCGCTATACCACCACAAATCCCTAATAAAATTCGCTTAGTAATACCTGACTCCTGTCATAACTCTCTCGGTCAAAACAATCATAGTTCACTTAGGATAATCGTTATTAGTCGGCTAAACCGGTTAATATGAATTTTGCTTCTCGATATTTCTCACTACTTTTAAGCGCAATATCGTCAGGCAATGAAGGTCCAGGAGCCGTTTTGTCCCAATCAAGTGTTTCTAAATAATCACGAATATATTGTTTATCAAAGCTCGGCGGACTAATACCCACTCGATACTGGTCAGCCGGCCAAAATCGCGATGAATCTGGCGTCAATGCTTCATCAATCAAAAAAAGTATTTGCGCCTCATCCAAACCAAATTCAAACTTGGTATCAGCAATTATAATACCGCGTTCCAGCGCGAAATCAGCCGCCTCTTGATACAGCAATAAACTCACATCTTTCACTTGCTGCGCTAACGACTCACCCAAAAGAGCGATGGTTTCAGAAAAAGAAATATTTTCATCGTGATCACCTATAACGGCTTTCGTTGATGGTGTATAAATCGGTTTCGGCAATCGCTGGCCTTGTTGTAATCCAGTCGGCAAGGTTATTCCACAAACCGCTCCTGTTTGTTGATAATCCTTCCAACCCGAACCAATTAAATACCCTCTAACGATGGCCTCAACGGGCAATGGTTTTAATTTTTTTACCACAATAGCTCTACCTTCAACCTCTTCACGTTCACGAGGATCCGGAAGAACATCTGATAAGGCCATATCAACCAAATGATTCGGCACCAATGATTGGGTTTTATCAAACCAAAAATTAGAAACCTCTGTCAGCACTCGTCCTTTACCCGGAATGGGATCAGGCAAGACCACATCAAATGCAGAAATTCGATCCGTCGTAACGATCAACATATGTTGCTCGTCAATATCATAAATATCACGCACTTTACCCCGTGCGCGTAACGTTAAACTGGTTATAGAAGATTCAAATAATGCTTCAGGTGATGGCATAAATATCGCTGTTAAACTTTATTAAAAGGTTATAAAGGTGTAAGTTTAACATTTTACAAATTAAAATAGATTAAACAATGAGCTGGTTAGGGAAATTTTTAGGCGGTACCTTTGGTTTTATGATGGGCGGCCCTCTCGGTGCTATTCTAGGCGCCTCTTTAGGGCATCAATTAGATATGGGCATGGGTAGCCTTGAAGGGGGTGTTAACCAAGGCTTTAACCCTGGCGACCAACACCGCGTTCAGATGGCCTTTTTCACGGCAACTTTCTCCGTCATGGGTCACATTGCCAAAGCTGATGGCACCGTTTCACCCTCTGAAATAAAACTTGCTCGACGCGTCATGGATGAAATGATGCTTTCGGGTGAACTCCGAGAAGCCGCAATAAAACTTTTTGACCAAGGCAAAGCCTCTGACTTTCCTCTTACCGAGGCGCTAACTCAATTCCGTAAAGAATGTTCACGGCGCAATAACCTGATCCGAATGTTTCTCGATATTCAGGTTCAAGCCGCCTTTGCCGATGGCACACTTGCCCCCGAAGAAGAAAATGTTTTATTAAAAATCTGTCAAATTCTAAAAATTTCCCGACTCGAATTTCAACAGATTAAAATGCAAGCTCAGGCGCAACAACGCTTTCATCAACAAGGACAACCACATTCTGGACACTCTCAAGACAATCTTGCAGACGCTTACTCTGTTCTTGGCGTTAGCGAAAATGCGAGCGATATCGAAATCAAAAAATCTTATCGCCGGTTAATGAGCCAAAACCACCCCGACAAACTCGTCGCTAAAGGACTCCCTGAAGAAATGATGACTATTGCCAAAAAGAAAACGCAAAAAATAGCCAAAGCATACGATCTTATCCGCGAATACCGAAAAAAATAATCCCTTTATAAAACAAATAACATCAACCTCATGGCTATTCATACCCGTCCGTCGAGAAGACATTTCCTCAAAAATACACTTATCAGCATCAGTGCAGGTCTATTGCCATT
>DUCI01000039.1:18647-22267 GCA_012959905.1 Methylococcaceae bacterium
CCTCAGGCCAGGGCTATCATGAAACGGAACACATCAAAACCTACTACCAAAAAGCACGCTTCTAATACTTTATTTTTAAATTATTATTGATGGTGTTATGAAACTAATAAAACGCAGCGCTAAAAAATCATCGACACCCTCGCCAGCAATTTCTGAAAGCCCCCTGCTTGACCGGCGCACATTCTTACAGCACTCGGGTCTTGCCGTTGGAGGCGCGGCTATTGCCAGCGCCTTTCCGCTAACACTGATGCAAGAAGCTAACGCTGAAACAAAAGTTGTTGCCGCAAAAAAAAATACCCTAAAAAAGATACGTAGCGTCTGCACCCATTGCTCAGTCGGTTGTGGTGTTATTGCAGAAGTACAAAATGGCATTTGGGTCGGCCAGGAACCGGCTTTCGACCACCCTTTTAATTTAGGTGCGCACTGCGCTAAAGGCGCCTCTGTCAGAGAACATGGTCACGGTGAACGCCGACTCAAATATCCGATGAAAATGGTCGATGGCGAGTGGCGCAAAATTTCATGGGAAACAGCTATCGAAGAAATTGGCGACCAAATTCTATCGATTCGAGAACAATCAGGCCCCGACTCTACCTACTGGCTAGGCTCCTCCAAACACAACAACGAACAAGCCTACCTTTTTAGAAAATTTGCGGCCTTTTGGGGCTCCAACAACATTGATCATCAAGCTCGAATTTGTCACTCGACGACCGTTGCCGGCGTTGCTAACACCTGGGGTTATGGTGCGATGACAAACTCATTTAATGACATTCATAATGCAAAAGCCATTTTAATTATTGGCGGAAATCCAGCCGAAGCACACCCCATCTCGATGCAACATATTTTTCGAGCTAAAGAGCGCGGCGCACCCATTATTGTCATTGACCCTCGATTTACTCGCACAGCAGCACACGCCCACCAACATATTAAATTACGCCCGGGCACCGATGTCCCTCTGATTTGGGGTCTCCTTTGGCATGTTTTTGAAAACCAATGGGAAGATAAGTCATTCATTGAACAGCGCGTATATGGCATGGATGAAATTCGAAAAGAAGTCGCCCACTGGAATCCCAAACAAACCGAAGAAGTTACTGGCGCCGGTGAAGAAGAGCTTTATCTAGCGGCAAAAACTATGGCGCACAATAAACCGGGAACCTTTATCTGGTGTATGGGTGGAACGCAACACACCAACGGCAATAACAATACCCGCGCCTACTGTATTTTCCAACTAGCCTTAGGAAACATGGGCGTTGCAGGGGGTGGTACCAATATATTTCGTGGTCATGATAATGTCCAAGGTGCTACCGATCTTGGCCCTAACAGCCACACTCTTCCAGGCTATTACGGCCTCAGCGAAGGCGCGTGGCGACACTGGGCTAAAGTCTGGGATACTGATTACGACTGGCTAGCTAACCGCTTTGATAGCAACCTTTATGACGATGGAACAGGGCTTAAAAAGCGCACGATGAACACCAGTGGCATTCCTGTCTCCCGCTGGATCGATGGCGTTCTCGAAGAAAAAGATTTAATTGCTCAAAATGACAATATACGGGCGATGATTTTTTGGGGTCATGCACCCAACAGCCAAACCCGTAACCCGGAAATGAAAGAGGCTATGGAGAAACTGGACTTATTAGTCGTTGTCGACCCCTACCCTACCGTTGCATCTGTTCTTCATAACCGCACCGAAAACACCTATCTACTACCCGCCTGCACGCAATTTGAAACCTATGGTTCGGTAACCTCATCGAATCGCTCTATTCAATGGCGCGACCAAGTCATTGACCCGCTGTTTGAGTCAAAACCTGATCATGAAATATTATATCGATTTGCCAAGAAATTTAATTTTTCTGAGCAAATGTTTAAACACATCAGTGTGACCGATAATCAGCCACTCATAGAAGATGTTACCCGGGAATTCAATAAAGGTATGTGGACTATTGGTTATACCGGACAAACCCCTGAACGATTAAAATTACACCAAAAAAACTGGCACACTTTCAACACAACCTCGCTACTGGCTCAAGGAGGAGATTGTGATCAAGAGTATTTCGGATTGCCTTGGCCCTGCTGGGGAACTGCCGACATGAAACACCCCGGCACACCGCTCTTATACGACACCAGCAAATCGATCGCTGAGGGCGGACTGACCTTCCGCGCCCGATTTGGCATCGAACGTGACGGGGTAAGCTTACTGGCCAACGAATCCTTCTCCAAGGATTCCGCAATCAAAAATGGCTACCCAGAATTTAACGACCTGCTGCTTAAAGAACTGGGCTGGTGGCATGATCTCAGCGATCAAGAAAAACAAAGTGCTGAGGGCAAAAACTGGAAAACAGACCTTTCCGGTGGCATTCAACGGGTTGCCATAAAACATGGCTGTGCCCCCTTTGGAAATGCTAAAGCCCGCTGTATTGTTTGGCAATTTCCAGATCCTGTGCCCATTCACCGAGAACCCCTCTATACCAACCGCCGTGATATGGTTAAGCGCTTCCCGACTTATGATGATAGAAAATCATTTTATCGTTTACCCACTCGCTATGCCTCCATCCAAAAAACTGATTTCAGCAAAGACTATCCACTCACCATGACAAGTGGTCGACTCGTAGAATACGAAGGTGGCGGCGATGAAACTCGATCCAACCCTTGGTTAGCTGAACTTCAACAAGAGATGTTTGCTGAAATCAACCCCGCTGACGCTAACAATGCGGGCATTAAGCACCAAGAAGAAATTTGGATTGAGGGTCCTGAAGGCGGCCGTATAAAAGTTCAGGCTTTTATTACCGTACGCGTACCCCGTGGTTTAATTTTTATGCCTTTTCATTTTGGCGGTCATTACCAAGGGGAGAATTTACACTCAAAATATCCCTCCGGCAGCGCCCCTTATATTTTAGGAGAGTCCTGTAATACCATCTTTACTTATGGTTATGATTCAGTCACAGCCATGCAAGAAACTAAAGTCTCCCTTTGTCGCATTAAAAAAGCCACTCAAACATGATGAAAACCTTCTTAACGCCTAGACGGCTACACCCTATTGGAAAGCCAAATCCAAAGCCCTTATCCTTAGCGCCTAACAGGACAATCTGATATGGCCCGAATGAAATTTCTTTGTGATGATGAACGCTGCATTGAATGCAATGCTTGTGTGACTGCTTGTAAAAATGAACACGAAGTACCTTGGGGTATTAACCGTCGACGTGTTGTGACTCTGGACGATGGACAACCTGGAGAAAAAAGCATCTCTGTTGCTTGCATGCACTGTACTGATGCCCCCTGTGCTGCCGTTTGTCCAGTGGATTGTTTTTACACGACTGAGGATGGTATTGTCTTACACGACAAAGACTTATGTATTGGCTGTGGCTATTGTTTTTATGCCTGCCCCTTTGGCGCCCCTCAGTTCCCCCAAGATGGTCAATTTGGCGCACGCGGTAAAATGGATAAATGTACTTTTTGTGCAGGCGGCCCCGAACCTGACCACAGCGATGCTGAATTTGATCATTATGGCCGCAACCGAATCGCAGAAGGTAAACTTCCTCTGTGTGCTGAAATGTGCGCAACCAAGGCCCTATTAGCCGGTGATGGCAACATCGTAGCCGACTTATTCCGCGAACGTATCGTCCGCC
>DUCI01000039.1:22312-28771 GCA_012959905.1 Methylococcaceae bacterium
TGATGATGCTTGGGGCTGGAACACAGCCTATAAAAATGACTAAACCCCTGCGCACCACAGTATCGCCAATCGGCTTAATTATCTTACTCGGACTTATAGGTTGCTCAGAGCAAAGCCCCATCGTCTACCATGAGGCACATGTATACAAAGGTAAAAAGGACCCACACAGTGCAAGAGAAAATACACTAGATCATCGCTTCAAACAAACCCAGACAGACCGCTAAATAATATTGATGACTAAATCACTTAAATCACTAGTCCTATTTCTCTTAATGCTGCTTCTGGCTTTTACCCTATCAACGGCTAATAGCGCTGAAGTTTCCGATGCCGACTCTTGGCGCCAAATTCGCGAAGGCATCGCAGGTTATAGCGCCGTTAAAGGTCAAGAAGCAAACGTTCTGATTCAAGGCTCCGGTCAAAATTGGCGCCAACTTCGTAACGGCGTTATCGCCCGTTATCTCGGTATTCTTGTTTCCATTACTTTACTATTTTTTACGCTATTCTATCTCTTTAAGGGCCCTATTAAACTCGCAAAATCACGATCCGGTAAAATGCTTTTACGCTGGTCAACCTTCGAACGTGTTATACATTGGTATACCGCACTTATTTTTCTCTTATTAACCCTAACCGGACTTATCTTATTGTATGGTCGCAGCCTTTTAATTCCACTTATCGGTCATGACCTTTTCTCTACCCTTGCCGCCTACGCAAAGCTCACGCATAACCTTTCAGGACCCTTCTTTCTCGTTGGATTACTTTTTATGTTTTTCATGTGGGTAAAAGACAACATTCCCAATCGTATTGATATCGCCTGGTTCAAGGCATTTGGTGGTCTAATTGGCACCCAACACCCTTCGGCTGAGCGCATGAATGCCGGCGAAAAAAGCTGGTTTTGGCTTTTAGCCATAGCCGGTATTATCGTAAGCTGTAGTGGACTTATTTTAGACTTTGCTAACTTTGGTCAAGACCGTTTTATTATGCAGGTCTGCCATCTGCTACACACACTTTCCGCCTGCCTGTTAATGATCGGTGCTATCGGTCACATTTACATTGGCACTTTAGGCACTGAAGGCGCCCTTGAAGGAATGAAAAACGGCTATGTTGACTCAACATGGGCCAAGCAGCATCACGACCTTTGGTACGATAAAATAAAAGAAAAAGATCCTGACTGACTCAAACAACTACTCCCTTTTAATTCCTCCAAACGCATCCTTTGATTCGGCTAACTTCATCATTTTTACCGCATCTGTTGACGATTTCGTTTTACCGCCTGAGCCTAACTTAATCATTAATCGCACTTCATTACTCGAATCTGCCAAAGCCAAGGCATTTTCATAACTGATTTTATTGGCTTCATATAGTTGAAACAATGCCTGATCAAACGTCTGCATTCCCTGTTCTTGCGAACGTTTAATTAATTCCTTAATTTCATCGATCGAACCCTTAGCAATCAAGTCACTCATGAGTGGTGTATTCAGCAACACTTCAACAGCTGGGCACACCCCTTTACCACTATTTCGTTTCACTAGCTGCTGCGCAACAACCCCTTTTAAATTTAACGACAACTCTTTTAAAACCTGTCCATGCAATTCTTCTGGAAAAAACCCCAAGACCCGATCTAAAGCCTGATTAGCATTATTAGCATGTAACGTCGCTAAACATAAATGCCCTGTCTCAGCAAAAGCTAAAGCATGCTGCATGGTTTCCCGCGTTCTTATTTCACCGATCAAAATGACGTCCGGTGCCTGCCGTAAGGTATTTTTTAATGCTACCTCAAAAGATTGGGTATCAATACCCACTTCACGCTGCGTAATAATGCTTTTCTGATGACTATGCACAAACTCGATAGGATCTTCGATGGTAATAATATGGCCACTTACATTCTGATTACGGTATTTAATCATTGCAGCCAATGTGGTTGATTTACCCGACCCTGTCCCACCCACCACCAAAATCAACCCTCTATTTTCCATAATTAACTGAGGCAAGTAGGCGGGTAAATTTAAATCAGATAAATCAGGAATTTTCGACTCAATCCGCCTAATCACCATCCCGGCCTGACCTTGTTGCATAAAAGCACTGACCCTGAAACGCGCTAACCCTGCCACTGAAAATGCAAAATTACATTCTCCTGTACGCTCAAAATCAAGCCGTTGATTATCATCCATCAAACTTTCCACCCAAGCCATCGTCATTTCAGACTGGAACTTATTATCAGATAAATCAACTAATTCATTTTCTACTTTTATAGCGGGTGGGCGCCCCGCCGTAATAAAAAAATCAGAGGCTTTTTTTTGCACCATAATTTCAAGAAGATGCTTAAGATCTTGACTCATAACGCCTCCTACCCAAATAATTTCTTATTCACAGCCTTAGCTAATGCAACCTGTGTAGTTACTTTACCCGCTGCCACTAACTCTTTTAAATTTTGATCTAAGGTCCACATACCCTCTTTTTTACCGGTTTGAATGGCTGAATACATTTGTGCTACTTTGGCCTCTCTAATCAAATTTCTTATAGCTGCAGTGCCTATCATGACTTCATGTGCGGCAATACGACCCCCACCAATTTTCTTTAGCAAGATCTGCGAGATCACCGCCTGAAGAGATTCAGACAACATCGCCCTGACCATATCTTTTTCAGCGGCTGGAAATACATCAATAATCCGGTCAATTGTTTTAGCCGCTGACGTGGTATGTAAGGTTGCAAAAACCAAATGCCCTGTTTCTGCAGCCGTCATTGCCAACCGAATCGTTTCTAAATCTCTTAACTCACCCACCAAAATAATATCTGGATCTTCACGCAAAGCGGATCTTAACGCTTCTTGGAACCCCAAGGTATTACGATGAACTTCACGCTGGTTAATCAGTGATTTCTGGCTCACATGAACAAATTCAATCGGGTCTTCAATGGATAAAATATGCGTATAGGCATTGACATTAATATGATTCACCATAGCGGCCAATGTTGTTGACTTTCCAGATCCTGTCGGACCTGTTACCAACACTAGACCGCGTGTTTTCTTGGTTAGTTCTTCAAAAATTGGGGGTGCCTTCAAGGTTTCCAGACTCAACACCTCTGAAGGAATCGTTCTAAATACCGCTGCTGCACCGCGGTTTTGATTAAAGGCATTGACTCTAAACCGTGCAAGACCGGGAAGTTCAAAGGAAAAATCTGTTTCCATGAATTGTTCAAAATCCCGGCGCTGTCGGTCGGTCATAATGTCATAAATTAACCCATGAACCTCTTTATGATCCAGACTCGGTAAATCTATTTTACGTATATCGCCATCCACCCTAATCATCGGCGGCAGACCCGACGAAAGATGTAAGTCAGACGCTTTTTGTTGCACTGAAAAAGTTAACAATTCAGAAAGTTCCATAAAACCCAGCAACCTTTAAAAGAAATACACCTTTCAAATCTAGTTGACGATTCTTTTTTTAACAGAACTATTGTTTAATAGAGGACCTATTTATTATTATTGCTTTTATGAACCCTTATAGTGATCGGATTAGCCAAATACAACAAACCATTGCAACAGCAAATCTAGGCAGCCCTAACCCAGAACAAGCCATACAATTACTGGCTGTCAGTAAAACGAAGCCAAGCCGTGATCTTAGCTTAGCTTATCAAGCTGGACTTCGTCATTTTGGAGAAAGTTATTTACAAGAAGCACTGGGTAAACAGGACCAACTGGCCCATTTTGCTATCACTTGGCATTTCATTGGCCCTATTCAATCCAATAAAACTCGCGCCATCGCTAATAATTTTTCCTGGGTACACAGCGTTGATCGCTTAAAAATAGCCAAACGTTTAAATGAACAACGCGCGCCACACCTGCCTCCACTCAACATCTTTTTACAAGTCAACATCAGTGGCGAACAAAGTAAATCAGGCGTTACTCTTGATCAACTGCCTACCTTAGTCAGTGAAATTAGAGCGCTTAAAAATCTTTCACTTAGGGGGGTCATGGCTATTCCTGAAAAACAAGCCGACTATAAAGCGCAATGCAGGCCTTATCGCGATATTTATCAGGCTATACAACAATTAAAGGACCCTAGCTTAAATCACTTTTCCTTTGGGATGAGTGGCGATATGACAGCAGCCGTCCACGAAGGTGCCACCATAGTCCGTGTCGGCACGGCATTATTCGGTCAGCGTAACTAATATTCAGAACAAAAAAAAACGGATTAGCTATCTCAGCCTAATCCGTTTTTCAACCAACATAATGCTTTGTTTAAAACATTACATGGCCTCACGACTCGGTGTTAACGAGTCGTCATCATCTTCTTTTGATGCCATCAATTGCTTATAAAAAGGCCATCTACTGACATGAAGTTGTGCTCTGATAGGTGTTTTAATAACCGATACACATAAAGCTATCGAAAATAAACACCAAACTGCCGCATACTCATTAGGATCAGACGTTGTTGCCAACGAGATGATAGGCCCTGCAAACAGATGAAACGTTACAAAACGCCAAGAACCATATAAAAACGGTAATAAGAAACCACCGACAATATAGCCGACCCCATGTAAACCACGCGTATTAGCGATTCCATAAGCCATAGGATCTGACCAAATATCGTTCAAAGGCATCATCCATGCAATATGCCAATCGCCTGATACTGAACAAAGCTCCGGTCCACAGAAAACTTCCAAGCCGTAATCACAAGCACCGGTATTTGCAAACGGATACATTTTAACGACCATCATCAATGCCGTAACGGCACAAACCGCATAAACGTAAACGAAAATTTTCTCTTTAACTTCTTTAGGAATAAAGTACATTGCAATCATATTAACGAAGAACGGCTGAAAGGCTATATGAACATAGCCAAACAGCGTTAATATCTGATTATTGAGATTCCCACATAAATCAATATACACATACGTAAACGCTTGCAACAATTCCATTAATGCAAAATAAACTAATGGAACATATAATTCTTTCGATTCGCCTTTTCTAGCAACATATACGGCTGTCCCCAGACCAATTGTCGCTAAGACTGCTGATGCTTCACCACTCCAACACATTTCTCATACCTCTTGCTTGTAAGATGTTATTCTTGACATTGATAACCAGTCTGAATGGACCAATAAACCAATATAACCGAACATTGTACCCTAAAAAACAAATTAGAATCAACAACATGCCTTTTAGAGCCCTCAAAACAACACATTTACGCCAAAACCCAACTTTCTTTTAAGCCTTTACGACATCACCTTGTCCAGTTGCACCTGAAAACCCAGCCTCTTATTAAAATACTCTACCCGCCACTAATGACTAACCCCTTGTTACAACTTCATCCCGGCCCGCACCAAGAAGTTTCTCTAACTGGCATTTACTTACAGCAACAACTCCACACCCTAGGCAGCTCACAAAAACCCTTTGTTTATGCCAATTTTCTTTCCAGCCTTGACGGGCGGATTGCACTAACCAATCCTATCAGCGGACAATCAGTAACCCCTAAGACACTAACCACGCCCAGCGATTTCAGATTATTTTTGGAACTTCATGCTCAGGCTGATTGTTTAATTACCCATGGCGGATACATGCGTGCCTTATCGGAAAAACGTCTGGGTAATATTCTTAGCCTTAATGACCATACTGAGCATGCTGATTTAATCCATTGGCGCCAACAGAACAACCTCTCAAAGCAACCGGCTCTGGTTATTGTAAGCGCAAGCCTCGACTTCCCCATTCCTAAAGAACTTGAGTCACGAAAAGAGTCTATTTTTATTGCAACCGGAAAAAACGCCCCGCCTGAACGCATCAACGCGTGGCAAAAAAAAGGCTTTCAAGTCTTAATAGCCGGTGCCAATAAACTGGTTCAAGGAAGGCCCTTAACCGACCAACTCAGCCAACGGGGTTATAAAAGCATTTATTTAATTGCAGGCCCCATGATCCTTCACACCATGTTAGAAGACCGGCAACTGTCTCGTCTCTACCATACGCAGTCACAGCAACTACTAGGCGGCAACGACTTCCATACTCTAATGTCAGGAAAAGCCCTTAGTCCGCCATTAAATTTGAAGCTGTCAACACTCTATTATGAGCCTGCCAGCAATCAAGCGTCAGGGCAGCTTTTCTTTCAATACGATGTTTAATAATCCTTACATTTAAGGCCTTACACTAAAAAATTCTACCTTAACTACTACGCTGACCCACTCGTTTTAGCAATTCTTCAGCAGACTCTTTACGTTCAGAATATCGATCCAGAAAATAATCCTGTTTATCACGCAAGAGCAATGTGAATTTGACCAACTCCTCCATAACATCAACCACACGGTCGTATAACGCTGAAGGTTTCATGCGATTATCATCATCAAACTCAAGCCAGGCCTTAGGCACTGAAGACTGATTAGGAATAGTTACCATACGCATCCAACGTCCCAAAACACGCATTTGATTCACTGCATTAAATGATTGCGACCCGCCACACACCTGCATAACGG
>DUCI01000039.1:28908-29688 GCA_012959905.1 Methylococcaceae bacterium
CAATTCCTGAACTTTAGGGTGATTAGCATCGGTATCATCTGGCAACGGCAACCCTGAAGGGTCAAAGGTTTTCGTTTCCGCACCAAAGTATTCCAATAACCTTGCCGCTTCTTCTGTGAGCAATCGACTGAAAGAACGTTCTCGCAGTGAACCGTACAATAATAATATTTTCGGTTTATGGTTATTTTCTGACGACGAAAAAAGTTTATCGTTATCAATCAGATTTAATAATTCAGGGTCAATATTGGGCAAATCATTCATAATCAATTTTTTCTAGAAAAAGAGGCTAACAATAATTCGCTTTAACCCAATGCGCAAGTTTTCTAAAACAGACTTTGTTAAAAATGACCAGAAATCGTGTTTTTAACTAAAAATGCGTATAATGCACGACTTGCAAAGGAGAGATGGCCGAGTGGCCGAAGGCGCACGCCTGGAAAGTGTGTATACGGCAACGTATCGAGGGTTCGAATCCCTCTCTCTCCGCCATTCATTGACGGCACTATAAAATACTTTATAATCAACAGCTTATAGAGTATCTCAATCCCTGGTTACTACATCATTTACTACAAGGTTTACTACAATATTCTCTGCCTTTTCCTTTATTATCGTTACCCCTAAGCAATAGGCCTAGCGGGGGAATTAGCATGCAACCAACTATATAATACCCTAAGACATTTTTATGTTGTTTTTGAATGGGCTTAAATTAAAGTATTAGCTCTAGCCACAAGTATCTTTCATAACACTCAATGCTTGTTGTTCTCTTACGCTAAGCGCAAGTTA
>DUCI01000040.1:0-264 GCA_012959905.1 Methylococcaceae bacterium
GAGCAGCGGCCCCAGCCATCAACACACCGCGACTGAAACCCCCACTCATCACCACCCACTCACAGCGGCGCCCTCATCGATTCAAACGGAGGAGGTCACAGCACCTTCATCGGTTAAAACGGAGGTCACAGCACCCTCATCGGTTAAAACAGAGGTCACAGAGCCCACCGGCGACATATTCGACAAAGAAGTGACCATTTTTAATCAAGGCGATACGGTCATTCTAAAATTCGGTTACGAACGAAGATAAACCCAAAAACCGGT
>DUCI01000040.1:285-2058 GCA_012959905.1 Methylococcaceae bacterium
GCCCCCAACGGAGGGTATTAGGGTTGGGACTTTTCAAATCGTGCCAGTTCCTGCAAAGCCCTGCGCTGATAAGAGCCATTATTAACCTTGACCCATAAATTGGTCACAAAATAACCGTACGGCATTTTGGGCCCATTGGCTGAATAATGTATTTCTGAATAGGGCTTACTGGCATTTTCATGGTGATCGATATGATTGGATAAACCCAACAACGCATAACGCGTCACCCAAGAGTCATTAACCCATGCTACCGCGCGATGTTCGCCTTGCTCACTCAATCCCCAATGCTGAAAATAATTAATCGCTTCTAATAGCCTGACGGCCGAATAACAATGATAAAGATAGATCACTAGCGCCACCCAACCAAAGGTTATCGCTGCCCAAAGCACTACTAGCGCCTCAATTAAAACGCCGTGTAACACCCGGTTTTTTATCATTTGAACTTGAAAGAGAGCCGTTGAAAGCCCTAAACGCTGACACTCAAAATTCCAGGACGCGACAAAATGCTCAAAGTAAACGCGTTTACAATAGCCCTCATACCCTTCGCCACGCCGCGCCGTCGTACCGTCGACCGGTTGCGCCACATGGATATGGTGACTACGCTTATGGACAATAATAAAGTGTTCATAACACACTGAACACATCAACAATCGCCCCAACCATTGATAGCTCAATTGGGGGCGGTGAATCAGCTCATGGGCGACAATAATGCCCGAACTGCCTGAACTGGTGCCCACCAAAATACGCAAGACCACTAAATTAACCAGACTAGTCAGGATTTCAAAGCCCGAACCCCAACGCAGTTGACTGGCGTAAACCAATAAAAAACCCACATTGGCAAACTGAATCAAGGCTAACAAGCCTAAAATACCGTCATGAACTGGCGCTGGAAACTGCTCTGATAAGACCGGTGGCGGCTTTTTGGCCAACCGTGAACTCAGCCAGTCAGCAAAAACCATCGCCCAGAGCGCAAAAGTCCAAGCCACTGCCTGCAAAATAGCATGCGGCCCTTGCAACAAAAAAATCAACACCGCACCGGGGTAAACAAAGCACACTAAAGCGCTTAAAAAACGAATCACAACCTTGCCCCCCTTTTAATCGCTATCACTAACTACCCCACTTATATTAACGCTCTTTGATGAACCTTACGCTTCATTAATCACAACCTGACCCACTAAAATCGTTGCTTGATATACTGAAAAAACAATGCGCCCTTAAATCGAGCACTGGCTATATTTAACGCACAATAGCCCTGATAAATACGGCGCCAATGCTGATTCATGACCTCAGAGCCCTGCATCATCTGAACCTGATCTAAATAAAGCGTAATCGCTTCGCGCGCCAGAGCGGTGTGACCGGTTGCTACATTATCAATTGAAATATGAACATCAACAATCGTTGAATCAATCTGCCAATACTTTAATTCATCGCGTAGCGTCATATACTGCTTACCCAGCCCGCTCAGCTCTATTGCCAGATTAACGCCTAACAATTCAGGTAAAAAACGATTCCCACACAAAGAAAGCGCCGTTAAAAAAACCGGTATATCAAAAGCACTGTTCAGAAAATCACGGTGTTCACAAAATTCACGGCTATGCACGAGCGGCAGTTCGATAGTTAAACTGGCCAATAAGCGCCGGTAAATACAGGGATGATTCTTAAACACATCACCATTGCCCATTTCGTCGCTGTAAATCTTTTGCAACAGATCACCAACGGCCTGATAAGGTGAGAACTGTAACTGGCTGACCCCTTGAAGCCAGCAGCCATCCA
>DUCI01000040.1:2296-8599 GCA_012959905.1 Methylococcaceae bacterium
GCTATTCACTAAATAATAAAAAAAATGCCGATTCGATAAGCGACTAAAATCAATCGCAGGACGACACAACGCCTGAGGATAGCGGGACATCGAATCTGTGCCCGATACCCCGCTTAAAGCAGAAACAGATTTTTGTTCCACGTCCTGCGCAAGCCAACATTTTAAGCGTGCTATTTCCTGATCATTTAAAACGCCAAACATAGGCCCTTTAAACGCAAATAGCGCCAATAACGGACTGCGCTCAACAGCCTTTAAGTTCACATAAGAAGAGCCCCTGATAGCGGCCATAAACGCTCGGCTATTAAAGGGCTGTTCGCCAAACCACTGATCGATCTTTTTACCGGCCAACATGGCCTGACCGTGATGACCTTGTGCCGATGCCGCTATTTTTTGAAATAAGTGCTCGACTAATTGCTCATCTGTTTTCGGCCGACCCCAACGTTCACTAATCGCTTTAACACAATGCTCAGTCAACTGACTATACAACCCATAGCCTTGTTGAATACGGGGCCAAATCGCCACACCGCCCTGCGCTTTAACATCTGTGTCATAACGGTTAATAACCCCCTGAAGCGCGCTCACTTGCCCCGCTCTTATCGCCGCCTCCCTGGGTAAAGAAGCACCGGAACCTTGGCCCGTCTTATCCGCAAGGCCAGAAGTCAAAAGCTCCAGCACTGACGGTTGCTGGCAATACGCTAAGGTAAACCCTAAAAGCTCAGGCAACAGAATCCTAGGAAATTGCGCCAGTCCTAATTGCACCGCGGCTAGATCAAAAACAGGAGAAACTCGCTCTGGATTTTGGCTGTACGCCTTTGAAACCATAACCGGTTTCTGATTATTCAAGATACCATCGCGCTGATTTAAATGCTCACTGATTTTAAATAAATCCATCGCCATTTCATTCTCACCGGTTGCCGCTGTAGATATATTATCCAACCACCGAGGCGCTGTTTGTAACAACGGTGCGACCTGTTCAATGCAGGCCTTTAAATCAATTTTTTCTGAAAAAGATAACCGTGAAGATTCGCCCCATAAGACAACCGACTCACCGTTATCCAGATACCGTCTTGACGGATAATAGTGCGCGGGCGTTAACGCCAAATGATCTTTTATAAATTGATAAGCAGCCGGCAAAACCGCACGGTGATCTGAAAGATGGATCAGGTCATAAAATAAATGACGGCCATTCGCTGGATAGCCACAAGAGCGTTGATAAAAAGAATCACTCACCGACAAGGGTTCGGCACTTAAGTCAAAGACGTTACGCGCTTTCATCTTTATTTTTAGTAATCAGATAATCATTAACCACTAAGGCATCAAGCCCCGTTGACATCAATACGGTTAAGCAATCTTCTAAAGAATGAACTAACGGCTTACCCATCACATTAAAACTGGTATTCAATAACACCGGCACATCCGTTAAATCATAAAATGCTGTGAGCAAAGCATAAAAACGAGCATTACGCTGCTCTGTGACCGATTGCAATCGACCGGTTCCATCAACATGACACACCGCACCCAGTTGTGCGCGTTTATCCGACCTTATCGTTAGGGTTTTATCCATGTACGGCGAGTCTTGATACTGTTCAAAATACGCCGAACCATATTCAGCTAAAATAGCCGGTGCAAAAGGACGGTATTTTTCTCGGAACTTAATGCGCCGATTAATTGCATCCTGTGTCTTAGCACACCGTGGATCTGCCAGAATACTGCGATTACCTAAAGCTCTAGGCCCAAACTCAGCACGCCCTTGAACCCAAGCAATTAACGCACCCTGGGACAACCGTCGAGCGGTTTCAACCACAATCCGCCCCGGAAGGTGTTCAATGATAAAGGTCTGATTAATTTCTCTAAAACGCTCTACCGCCTGATCGGTAATGACGGACCCTAAATAAGGACTTAACGCTTCCTTTCGAATAGGCGCCGGTTTTTTGCCATAGCAACCCAATAAAGCCGCGCCTAACGCGGTACCATCATCCGCCGGTGCCGATGGAATATAAACCGATTTAAAACCCGTCCTTTGGGTAATATGACCATTAAACGCTGAATTCAATCCACAACCGCCTGCCAAGGCTAGATTTTCTAAACCGGTCTCTTGATGCAGATGTTCTAATAACTGGGCCATCAACTCCGCAAAAAAGAACTGCCCGGTAAAGGCCAGATCCGCAGCTGTTTCTATCGGTTCATCGACACCACGCTTAAAATCTTGCAACTGATCAACGACTTTGAACAAATCAGCCCCACGATGACGACACTGAAAACCTTCCACCGTCACGGTTGCTTTTAACAAATCATACAACACCGGATTTAATCGTCCATAAGGCGCTAAGCCCATGACTTTCCACTCTTCACCCTTAAGCCAATCAAAACCACACAACTCGGTGATCTTCATATAATAAAAACCGATACTGCCCGTTCCTCGCGTTTCATGAATACGCTGAAGTTGACCGTGCTCGTAACGGTAAAAAGCCATCGACCCATTTTCACCAAATGAATCAATCACCGCACAAGCGGCTTGCTGATACGGACTGGTAAAACACGCCGTTGCCGCATGGGTTAAGTGGTGATCAAAATCGACAAAAGACAATCGACACGCCGGGTAGCTTTGCCGTACCGTACGGACCAAATTAATACCCGCTAGATGAATAGATTGCCGCTGACAGGCAATCATGTGGTGTAACTTATAATTCTCCAATAAAGAACAGAGCCGTTTAATACCTTGCCTTAATAACCCTGGCGCGGATAAACAACCGAGTTGATTGACGACGGTTTCATAAAGAGGACGGTTTTTTTGCCAATTAATAGCGATCGTGATTTCATCCGGGTCGGGACAATACTGTTCCAGTAAACTCGATATGAGTGCCAGTTGATCAGGCTCACAATTTAGCGCCCGCTTATTCTGCAAAAAGCGTTCTGTGGCTTCTGCAAACAATACTCGCCCTTGCTCATCAACAATGGCAAGCGCCGAATCATGGTAGGTCACCGATAATCCGATGGTATATTTGTTCATAGCTCGCCTCTGGCACAACCCAAAAAATAAATAACGGTCACAGCCGCTTAATTAAAAACAACGCACCACCTTAGTCACGTTCCTTTGACAATAATTTGGCTTGATTATCTAAAATTAATTCCCAAGCTACGCCATCGCCCAGGACATCTATTTCATACTCAATACGTCCGTCCGGATGCTGAATCGATTCCGCATCTTTAACGGTGGACTGATTAAATAATTTCTTGACGGCTAATTGCAATGACGTGGGTAATTGCTGAATATTAATGGCCTCCTCATGCGCAAAAGAGCGCCCTTGTTGGTCAAATAACGCTTGATGCTGATTACCGTGAGTCTCAAACTTAACCTCATACAAGGTCAGGCCAAAATGCGTCTCTTTATCCACCGTAATCGCACCCACATCCTGATGATGCTTTTTTAATCCTGCTAATACCGCCGCAGGGATCTCTTCCTGGGCAATCGTTTTAGCCTGCACGGGTGAAACGAAAACAATCGCTACCATTAAAAAACAACTCGCCGTTTCTTTGATACCAGACACCTTTTCCATACCCCCTGACAAAACGATAGTACTCATAGTATCATTTCTACTAACCCCGCCTACAGATCTTCCCAACAAGTCTACAAGCCGGTGTAAAAATTTCAATTTACCTTGATTATCTTAATTTAAAAGACCTCACCACTCATGCCACTCACTGTCCAACTGCGCGCCGCCAAAATCCCCGGTATTATCGGCTATATAGCGGTACATTACTGGTTTGTCATCCAACAAGATTCCGGTGCTGACCGTTGGGAAATTTGGCAATACTCGGATAAAAGCGAACACAGTTGGGGCCATCTCCACAAAAACCTTATGCCCATAAACGCCGGGGTCGGTCATGGCGACAGTTGGATTGAGGCCATCTGGCAAGGTCAACGCGCGCAAACGCTAGCGACTATTATTGAGCGCTCACCTGCAAACTACGCCAACCAAAATTGTTATCGGTACTGGCCCGGCCCCAATAGCAATACTTACGCGCAATGGGTTTTAAATCAAGCCCATAGTTCTGTCCAACTTAGCCCGCAAGGAATTGGCAAAGATTATCACGGCCTACTCTATTTTAGACACACGGGTCCGCTCACGTATCTCTCCAGCCCTCTTATGGGCTTTAAGCTTATTTGGGCCCAGTCCTTTGAATTGCAACTACTGACCTGCTCATGCATCATTGAATTTAAGCCCCTCAAAGTCTATCTACCGTTAACACCGACGGACAAAAAACGCCTTATTGATCCGTAAACTCGCCGGCTTTTTCTTGAATACCCTTAATAATCCGGCGTAGTTGCTGCAAATAGGCCGGTTTTTTTGCCCAAACCTCTCGAACGTGAATCGTTACTGCACTCAAATCCGAATCCCCCACTATTTCCGACCTATGATCAGCCACCTGCATCACGGCCTTAATTTCCAGGTCTATCGCCTCAGGCAACGTTAACGATGGCTCAATCTTATTATCGATGACTATCGATTCCAGATAAAACATTGAAAAAACACGCAAAACATCGACTCGGGTACCGCTCACCTTATAGCCACTGGCTAACTGCACGGTAATTTGACTCGATAATTCAGATTGACTGTCTTGTTTTTCAAGCACCACAGCAATAATCGGTAAACACAGCATCTCTTGCCATGAAAACTGTTGCCACGGTTCATAACACCGTTGCTCCAACTGCGTCGCCAAATTTTCAGTCTGAATGCTGAAATGACTGTACTGAGCGCATAAAGAAAAAAATTCTGCTATTAACCGCGCATAACTTGCGGAATCGCTAGCCTGGCGTTTCCTCGCAATTTGATGGGCTACAGGTAAATAGCGCCAGAAAACTCTTCGATGCAGACCGGTCAATATTTTTACAACCGTCACTGCATTTTCCAGACGACTACGCCCTTTATGCACATAATCACTGGTAAACAACTGCAAATGCGCCATCACACGTTGAAAATAAGCCTCCGGCTCATAAATACCGCGTAAAATTCTAAGGTAATTTGTTTCTGCCTGCTGAATAGAAAAAGTCATCGGTATAAAATTAATGACCCCATCAGAATTATTACAACTACTACTCTGTATTAAACGTCCGTCTTTCAACAAGCGCGCCATTAATTTGGTTTCAGGCAATGCATTTAATAAACCCACCATGACGATGGGCACATGAGTCTCATTAATGAAGGCTATAAATTCATCGACCGTCTCATCGCTATCACTATCAAAACCAAAAATCATTCCCATCAACACGCCAGATCCCGTTTGCTCTGAAATAAGTCGAAGTTTCTGAACAATGGTTAAATCACCGCGCAAATTTTGTTGTTTATCGGTTTCCTCAAGCGCTGCCTTATTCGGCGTTTCCACACCATAAAAACTCGTGGTGAAATTTGTTTTACGAAACCAACTGCGGAGTTCTGCCATAATCGGCGTTTGATCAGCGATTCTGAGCGTCAACTCGGTGTATTTGGGCAGGTGAACACCAATCAATTCACCCATAGCATAAAGATTCTTCAGGGTTTCAAGCGCCCGTCGAGGATTACCAATAAAATTGTCGTCAACAATAAAAACGGGCCCCGTCCACCCTAATTCGGCTAATTGTTTAAAAGAAGCCTCGGTATCTTGCACCGGTGTCACTCGAAAACTTTTACCAAAACGCGCAGGAATATCACAGAACTCACATTTTTCCGGACACCCTCGACTAATTTGCATAGCCATGTGCACATAATTATCAAGATTTAACGCCGAATAATCCGGCTTAAAGAAATTCTCTGGCTCAACAGGACTTCCTTGATAATACGCTTTCGCACGCCCATCCTTCAGCCCGGCTAATAATTCACCGATCACCGCTTCCGCTTCGTTCTCAATTAAATGATCCGCAATACCCTTCAAGGGTGATTGCTTAGAAATAGCCGTTCCGCCAACAATAACAACACAACCCTGTTTCTTAGCTAACGTGGCATCGGCTAACAAACCCTTTTCTTGTGCAGCCATACCGCCCAGGTAAACGTGATCACCACCCTGCAATTGTTCTGCTAACGCTCTAGGATCAACATTTCTGTCAATTAAAACGACAGCGTCATAATAAGGTTTTAAGTAACGGTACAACCCCAACAAGCCTAACGGGGGCAACAAGCGCTTAGGCAGCCCAAATTCGTTGCTCGGCGAATACATCTTTAAACTGGATTCATAACTCCAAAAGGTATCGGCAGTATCAAACTTTGGATAAACCAATACCGCTTTTCGCCAATGCCCTTTCACCCACGCCTCTTTCTCATCAAAATC
>DUCI01000040.1:8609-25184 GCA_012959905.1 Methylococcaceae bacterium
TAACCGGTTAATCAATACACTTAGTGCTACGCGGCTAATGACCCCAGTACAACAACTCATTTATAATGACACTTTTTCCGCTACCTTATTTTATACACTATGGTGAAGTCATTAACGACTGTTAACATCTTACCCACAGCTGCAACGCATCAATTTTCGGTCATCTGGTTACACGGTCTTGGCGCCGATGGGCATGATTTTGAAGCGATTGTACCGCAACTTAATTGTAACCAGATCGCGCAAACCCATTTCGTATTTCCTAATGCGCCGAGTTTAGCCGTCACGATTAATAACGGCATGGTTATGCCTGCTTGGTACGACATACTTGAAATGTCTTTTGAAAGGAAAGTAGACCTCAAAGGGATTGAAACGTCTTCAACATTAATTAACCGAATCATTAATCAAGAAATTGCCCAAGGTATTGCACCTCAAAACATTCTTCTGGTCGGATTTTCCCAAGGCGGTGTCATTGCGTTACATGCAGGATTAACTTTCCCACAAAAACTAGGCGGAATCATCGCTTTATCAACCTACTTACCCGAGCCAGAATTATTATTAGCCAATCGCAGCGAGAGCAATCAGCACACCCCTATATTTATGGCCCACGGCACTATGGACACTGTCGTCAACATAACGGCGGCCCAATCGGCGTTTAAAACACTTAAAAACCTTAACTACCCGGTAGAATGGCACGACTACCCAATGGAACATTCTGTTTGCGTTGATGAAATTCAGGCACTCTCCGACTTCATCAACCAACAATTTGACACTGAATAGTACGCCAAAGCCAAGAACACCCCAAAACTAGTTGTACTTAATATACTTAAATCGTGGGTCATCGGGTATACCCGTCAACGGCCCCGTTTCCAAACCAGGCTGCCACATCACCACTTCTTCAATTTTTTTGGCTAATGCAAAATCCTTCTCTGTGATTCCTTTAGCGGCATGATTCATCAGTTTAACGGTCACAAAAGCATAAGAAACCACTAAATCAGGGTGGTGAAACCCCGCCTCTGCAAGATGCCCAACCGTATTAACCACCATCAAGGTACTCTTCCAGCCACTTGTTTTATACGTTCTTCGAATCCACCCTTTTTCAAGATGCCACGTCGGTAATTCGTCTACTAACCGAGAATTAATGGCTTCATCACTAAAAACACTCTCATCATTCTTTTCACGCCAGCTCATAACTCACCCCGCCTATTGGTCTAACAATACGTATTAACCGTATAAAACTACACAGTTACGTATCATCCTAACTCAAGAACAAAACAAGTAACAAGGCTTCTCGCGGTAAAACCAACGGCATCGTGTTCTCTCTAACGGACAAGACAACCGTGCTGTCATAATTTGCCCTTTTAGGCGGACTTAACTAACTATGCCGCGCTCAATTTATTACAAAAGACAACATCCTTAGTCACATTATCATATCTAAATTCAATCTCTGAACCGGTACCTAATCGAGAACCTGCTGGCATACTAAAAGCATAAGAATTATCATCATTTTCAATCTTAAATTCAAGATTTTTAAAACCATCCGATGTAACGCTTTTTAATGTTGTTTGTGTCACTGTTGCTTTGGTGAACTTAAAACCACCTTGGTTGCGAACAACCGACATAAAAATGTCAAAATTTCGACTTTTAATGGTTCTTTGATTCACTAGATGATTAGGTAAAGAGGTCATGTTTACTCCACTGTTTGATTGTTATTACGGGTTACCGATAAAACAATAAGCATATACCGTGCCACAATAATAAAGCCTTGTTTTACGGGCTTCTCTTGAACAGATTGAATCGTGTTGCCCCTAACCGGTTACTTTTCATGCACTTGTGGTGCAATAACTAACAATAATGGTGCACCTTAATACGTCAGAGTGCTCCTGCACAAGGGTAATAAAAAAGCTCTCTAACTAAGACGCTAAGTCATTGAGTCAAAACAAAAAAACCATTTAAAATGAAAACAAATGTATAATGAGGGGTTTTTTCAATCAAAGAGCCTCCTCAATGTTTCAACTTACTAGCCTTAGCAAACAAGGCATCAAAAACGATATCCTCTCCGGTCTTACTGTTTCTCTCGCCCTTGTTCCCGAAGCTATTGCCTTTGCCTTTGTTGCAGGGCTTGAACCCATTGTCGGCCTGTACGGCGCTTTTATGATGGGCCTGATCACCGCGTTAATTGGCGGACGTCCCGGTATGATATCCGGCGCAACGGGCGCTACGGCCGTTGTGATGGTTGCATTAGTCAGCTCTCACGGTATTGAATATCTTTTTGGCGCCTTAATTCTGGCGGGTATTATCCAAATATTGGCCGGTGTCTTCCGCCTTGGAAAATTAATTCGCCTGGTTCCTCACCCCGTGATGCTGGGCTTTGTTAACGGTTTGGCTATTGTTATTTTTATCGCTCAATTTCAACAATTTCAAACAGCCGATGGTGCCGGTGGCTATAACTGGATTACCGGCGAACCTTTATCGATCATGTTGGGACTGGTTTTGGCAACCATGTTAGTCATTCATTTTTTACCCAAGCTAACCCAAGCGATACCCAGCTCACTGGCAGCCATTGGCCTGACTACCTTTGTTGTTATTTATTTTGACTTAGATGCGCGGACCGTCCAAGACGTACTCCGAGATATGTCAGGCAACCCTGAAGCCACCATTGCCGGCACACTACCGACTTTCCACATTCCAACCTTGCCGTTAACCCTCGAAGCTTTACAAGTCATTTTGCCTTACGCTGTTATTCTGGCTGCCGTCGGATTGATTGAATCTTTATTAACACTGACCTTGATTGATGAACTTACCGATACTCGCGGCCATGGCAACCAGGAGTGTATTGGTCAGGGTATTGCTAATTCCGTCAATGGACTTTTTGGCGGTATGGGTGGCTGCGCTATGATTGGCCAAAGCCTTATTAATATTAACTCCGGTGGTCGCGGACGACTCTCTGGCATTTCTGCCGCACTTTTCTTATTAGCCTTTATTTTATTTGGCGCAACAGTCATTGAAATCATTCCTGTAGCCGCATTAGTCGGTGTCATGTTTATCGTGGTATTAGGCACCTTTGAGTGGACTAGCTTAAAACTCATTGGCCGCGTCCCCATGAGCGACGTCTTAGTGACCTTATTGGTAACCTGTGTAACCGTTTGGTTTGATCTTGCCATTGCCGTTCTGGTGGGTGTTATTGTTTCGGCGCTGGTTTTTGCTTGGGAACACGCCAAACACATGTATGCTGAAACCCACATTGACGAAAACGGCTCTAAAATATACACCTTAAGCGGCCCCTTATTTTTCGCTTCCGTAAAAACTTTCTCAGATTTATTTACCCCAGCAAACGACCCTGATGACATCATTATCGATTTTGCTAGTGCCCGCGTTTATGATCACTCAGGACTTGAAGCGATTGACAATATTGCTGAACGCTACCTTCGCGCAGGAAAAACCTTACATTTAAAACATCTCAGTGATGAGTGTCATTATTTACTAAAAAAAGCAGGTGATCTTGTCGAGGTTAATGTTATTGAAGATCCTAGCTACCATGTTGCGATGGATGGTGCCGGTCAAATCCTGAAAGAAGCGACGCCTGAAAAATAACAAAACTACCGCCAGACCTTAAAGTTAACTGGTCAAAACGGGCACTCTTACTGATGACCCGTTTTGACATTACTCATAGCACGCACAAACCCACTAGCACAAGCAATCTAACGCTCTCGTGACTTCTGAATATCTAGATAACGCTCTACTCGCGTCTTACCCGATTGCTCTTGAATATAACGCTCGACTCCAGTTACTGGTGGCGATACGACCGCCTCCCTTGCCCCTGAAGACCTCGCTACACTCAACAAAACAACACCTAAAATAAACATCAGTGCCAGCTCTATGTTCTCAAAAGGCGTTTTAGCCGCTTCAACGTCAACCACCACCACGACCGGCTTCTTTATAACCGGCTTAATCACCTTAACGGGCTTAGGCTTCCTATATTCTGCCAACCAATCTTGCACCCACTGTTTTGCCTGCGTCATTTCGGCACCCTTCATTTTCTTGGCGATCTGATCTCGAGACATATAACCAAACGAGTAACCATTAACACCCGCAATATGACGCCACCCATACACTTGACGATAATCCTTCTTAACACCCTTGCCAAACAAATAGAAATTACTTAAAAAATAAGGTGCTTCAGGACTGCCTTTTTCAGCCGCTGTCTGAAAATTTTCTAACGCACGGTTATAATCTTGCGCAACAACTCGACCCTGACTAAAAAATTTACCCAACTGAAAATAGGCATCGGCATCACCGGTAAGCGCCTGCTGTTTACAATTTTCAAAATTAGCCTCATTATCCAGAGCATTATCTACGCAAGCCCAAATACTGCTGCTGACCATCATAAACAGCCCAAATGTTATTATTTTTCCAACACTTATATTTTTCATTTATCTTTTCCTTTATAAAACAAACTTATTAACAACCTAGATAACATTAACAAGACCCTTCGATCACACCCTACAAGAGCGTAGTCTTGACCGCTAATTGATCAACTTCTTGCTCTAACCAACGCAACAAAAAAGAACCCGTCTCAAAGTCCTCCGGTAAAGACTGATCACTCAATACCTGAAAACGCCACAATAACTTTTTCAACTGACTTTTCTGGCTCACGGTAAACTTCCATCGTTCAGTGACTCGCTGATAAGCTATTGGCTCTCCCGCGGGCAACTGGCCTCTGAGTGCAGATAATGCATCTATCATCGCTCGTATAGACCCCAATGCGGGAATCATTAACGCCGTCACCCACTGCGGCGTTATTTTCTCAACCGATGACGCACTATTATCCGAAATAACCTTAACAACCTGAACCAACTCAGCACTTGAAAAACTTAATGCGGTTTCATAAAAAGCAGCGGCTTCCATCTCATACACATAAGGTTGTTGATAAGCCGTCTCCGGCGTCGAAACGCTTGCAATAATTTCAGTTTCTAGCGGAACCGAACAAACTAACTGCGGATAAAAACACCGCCGACTATCCATATCAATAATTTTTTGAGCCGCTAATACCGTACCCAAAGCCAAGTGGTCATGCCCCGCTATACCCACATTGACAATGACCGGGTTAACAACCTTAGGAAATGTCCCAAAGGTATAGCCCATACCGGCAGCCATCGCCGCCTTACCCATTCCCGTTACCGTCAGGCAATAAGTCGCATTAACAAATAACCCGTAAACTTGGCTGCCTTGCCAACGCTTTAAGTTCAAATCTGCAATAAGACCCTTGGCCTCACTCGGTAGCGCCGTAAAAATAAAAATATGCGGAGACACGGATAACAACCTACGATGAGTACTGATTAATTAATAACTGATAATGCGCCACCTCATCTGTTTTGCCGCGTTTTTGCGCACCCTGCAGATAAACCCTCGCTTTTTCTTGTAACGTGTTAATCGCAGCCACTCTGTTTTCCTCAGACAACCGGGGTTCTGCAATTATCTTTTCTAACGCCTTAATCCTGAATCGATCCATACCCCAAAAATGCCTCGATAACTGGTCACTATGGCCACCGTATTTGAGTATCAGCGGATCGGTAATAAATAAAACCGGGTAGCGGGCGGTAATCCTTAACCATAAATCATAATCTTCACAGGCCGGCAAGTCTTCATCGAAAACACCCAGCTCTGAAAAAATATGGCGATGTATCATAATCGATGACGGCGACATCGCACAAAGTGGCAAACAATGCTGAAAAATCCACCCCCCTGTCTTAGCATGTTTTTTCATGGGGTTCACCCGGCGGCCATCTCGAATCCATATCTCTTCAGTATGACAGATCCAGTAACCGTCATGCCTATTGATAAAATCCCGCTGCAGCGCTAATTTATTCGGCAGCCATTCGTCATCAGAATCCAAAAACGTTATCCAATCAGAGTCACTCGCGGCAATACCTGTATTACGAGCAGAACTCACCCCTGCATTTTCTTGATAAATATAAACTACCTTGGGAAAACAACGCTTAACCATACACTCGGTATCGTCCGTTGACCCATCATCAACAACAATCACCTCATCGGCAGGGCAGTCCTGATTAAAAACCGACGTGAGTGCACGTTTAAGCACTACACTCCGGTTGAAACTTGGAATAATAACGGCTACTGACATCACACCTTGCTAACAATAAAGGGATAAAAATTACTTAATCCAAACACCACAATCCTCTCATAATTGGTTAGTAAGGGATTATTTAAGTATACGAATCCCTTGTTTTTTATAATCTTTAGAGCGTAGTGCTACGGTTGCTGTTATTCCTGTACACAACGAGCCGTCCTCCTGATAAAAGCCATACTCAAAACTGGGCGTACTACGCCCTTTCGCATCCAGCTCTTGTTGAATACGTAACTCATCCTCTGGGGTTATTGAAAACCTCAGTTCAGTCGCCGTTAATGTCTCCCGCCTAAAATCCAACTGTAACGAGCGCGTCCAGACTGAATATTCGGGAAAAAGCTTCAAACAAACCATCGCTGCAATAGGGTCAGCCAAACAAGCCTGAAAACCACCAAATAAACCACCGCTGGGATTCGTTGACAGCCACGTATGGGGTAATTTGATTCTAACCGTACGCCAATCGGGTGCTAATTCAATAACCTTAACGCGCATTAACCAAAAGTTGGGATACCATTCAATTCTTTTTTTATCGTCTAAAAAACGACAATTCCAAATTAATTTACGAAGATTACCCGTTCCACGCTGATCAGTCATCTCCCGCTCCTTTTAAACTTTTACTGACGATTTCATACACATCCTTACAAATCCCCGGTGTCACCATAATTCTTTCCAATTGTCCTTTCATCTGTTGCTGCCGTGCCACGTCAAAACGTTGCCAGTGCGTTAACGGTACAACCATTCGCGCCGCCACTTGTGGGTTTATGTTATTTAATTTAACAATCTGATCGGCCAAAAACAGATAACCCGCACCATCGGCGCGATGAAAATGTAATGGATTAGCTTGGCTAAAAGCACCCACCAACGCCCGCACTCGATTAGGATTCTTAATATCAAAAGCGGTGTGCCCGGTTAAAGTCCTGACCACATCAAACGCCTCGGGCAAATAACTGGTCGCCTGCAAACTAAACCACTTATCAATGACTAAGGCATCGCCGTGCCACTGCGTATAAAACTGAGCTAATAGTTGCGCACGCGCATGATGCTGACTGTTAACAATAGCCTGCAAAGCCGCCAATTGGTCCGTCATATTCTTGGCCGCCTTAAATTGTGCCTCAGATCGCTGATAACTGGTTTCACCCTCAACAATAGACAAATAGGCCAGCGCGGTATTTTTTACTCGTCGACGCCCAATCGCACCGGAATTAAATTGCCCGGACTCATCAATATGATGGTCTATATACAACTGCTCAAATTTTTCATGTAACTGCTCAGCCAATGTTATTTTTACAAACTGTCGTGCGGCATGAATCGCCTCAACATTAATAACCTCGACCTGCTCATGTAAATAAATCTCACTCGGCAAGGTTAACAACAAGGTCAAATAAGATAGGTCATCCCAAGGTTGACTTAAAATATTGTCATAGACCTCAATAAGAATTTTATTTAACACCAAAGGTCTGCCGGCACAGTAATCTTGAACTAAATCAAGAATAAGACTGCACGCTAATTTTTGCCCCGCCTCCCATCGATTAAACGTATCAACATCATAGCTACTTAAAAAAGCTAACTGCTCAAGGTCCTGGTCAATAATTAATTTAACCGGGGCCGAAAACCCACGCAACAAAGAAAGTGCGGGCAAATGCTTAACACCTATAAATTCAAACGTCTGGGTGACTTCGGTTAACGCCAAAACAATTTCATGATGCGCTTCAGTCGCCCCGGCTTGTTGCAGCTCTAAGACTTGACCCTCCGAGCCTAACATCCCGAAGCGAATCGGAATATGTAACGGCAACTTATTCTCATAACCGGGTGTCTCTCGGCAAGATTGATGGCAGGTTAATAACAACTTTTGCGCATCCTGTTGATAATCAACCGTGACCCTGACTTCTGGCGTGCCCGCTTGCTGATACCACAAGTTAAACTGCGATAAATCAACCCGATTTGCATCTTCCATGGCCTTAACAAAATCATAACAGGTCACTGCCTGTCCATCATGGCGCTGAAAGTATAAATCCGTACCTAAACGAAAACCCTCTGCCCCAACCAAGGTATGCAGCATGCGCACAACCTCAGCCCCTTTTTCATAAATTGTCAGGGTATAAAAATTATTAATCTCGATGTAAGAATCGGGACGAATCGGATGTGCCAAAGGCCCGGCATCTTCGGCAAATTGACGCGTCCTAAGCATATTGACATCTTCAATACGCTTCACTGCTTTTGAAGTGTGATCTGCTGTAAACTCCTGATCCCGAAATACCGTCAAACCTTCTTTAAGGCTTAACTGAAACCAATCCCTACACGTGACTCGATTGCCGGTCCAGTTGTGAAAATATTCGTGCCCAATAACGCCTTCAATATGTTCATAATCAGTATCTGTCGCGGTATCCGGACGTGCCAAAACAAACTTGGTATTAAAAACATTAAGCCCCTTATTTTCCATGGCTCCCATATTAAAATGACTGACCGCAACAATCATATAAAGGTCTAAATCATATTCTCTACCATAGACCCTCTCATCCCATGTCATGGCATGTTTTAACGACCGCATGGCATGACCACACTTATCCAGATCATTCGGTTCAACAAAAACCTGTAACGCTATTTCACGCCCAGTCATCGTCGTAAAACGATCTTCAATGTTGACTAAGGGTCCTGCAACCAACGCAAAAAGATAACAGGGTTTTGGAAAAGGATCCTCCCATGTCACCCAATGACGACCATCACTTAACTCACCGTGAGCCACCTGATTACCATTAGATAATAAAACCGGATAAAGCGTTTTATCCCCGATGATTGTTGTTGTATAACAAGACATCACATCTGGCCGGTCTAGAAAATAAGTAATTTTCCTGAAGCCTTCCGCCTCACACTGTGTGCAAAATAAGCCATTACTCATATACAACCCTTCAAGAGCCGTATTGACACTGGGGTTTAATGTGGTCTCAATAATTAATTCAAAAACACCGTCACGCGGTAAGGCTGACAAGGTCAGTGCCTCGTCATCAAGCACATAATCAGCCGCTGTCAAAACCTGACCGTTTAATGCCACTGACTTTAAGCACAGCTGCTCACCCGACAAGACTAACGGCGAACCCGCCTTATGCGCAGGGTTCGCCTCGACCTTAAGCGTTGAAATAACACGTGTTTCAGTTGCATCTAAAATAAAATTCAAATCAACCGTCTGTATGAGATAAGCCGGTGGCAGATAGTCCTTTAAAAAAATCGTTTTCGGAGAATTATCATACATAGTTATTCAGACTCCGTTTTTTCATTACCATCACTCACCATCACCTTATGTTTTAGCGCAAACAATGCCAACATGGCCCATCCGCCGATCAAAGACACGCCGCCTAACGGCGTGATCATGCCTAACCAGGTCATATTTAAACACGCGAGCAAATACAAACTCCCCGAGAAAACAACAATCCCCGATAAAAAGAACCACGCCGCGTACCTTAATAACTTCACATCCGAATGATGCCTCATTAATACCGCAACGCCCATTAAAGCCAACGCATGCCACATATGATAATCCACGCCGGTTTTATAAACCGATAACATCGCCGGCGATAACATATCACGCAATCCGTGCGCGCCAAAAGCACCCAGTAGCACCCCTGTTAAACCGGCCAGTGCAGCCGCTAACAAAAAATTAATCTTCACCTAACTCTCCTTTAACCGAGGCATCAATTGCACCAGATTACAAGGCCGAGTACGGTAATCTAACTGCTCTTTGATTAAGTCATCCCAAGCGGTCCGACACGCCCCTGATGACCCCGGCAAACAAAAGATATACGTTCCATTGGCGACACCGGCAATGGCTCGCGACTGAATGGTTGAGGTCTTAATGGTTTGATATGAAATAGTCCTGAACATCTCACCAAACCCATCTAACTTTTTATCTAATAATGGTTGAATAGCTTCTGGCGTCCCATCACGCCCGGTGACACCGGTGCCGCCTGTTGTCAATACCACATCGACACCTAAGCTTGCTATCCATTGCGATACCACCGAACGAATTTGATAAATATCATCCGGAACAATTTGCTTATCATGCAACGTGTGCCCCGCCGCTTCCAAACGCTCAACAAGTACCTTTCCCGAAACATCATCTGTTTCTGTGCGCGTATCGGAAATCACCAAAACCGCCACCCCTAGCGGCTTAAATTCTCTTTCATGAATCATCTTATTCAATCACTTCAATTAATAAACAATTATTTTAAACTGCAAAAACACACCGCTCAGTTACTGTAAAACAATAAAAAAAGCATCTCGATCACGCTGAATATTCAATAACAGTCGTTGGCTGGCTCCTGCGACCTTCTTAAAATCCTGTACGGTCTGAACCCGATAACGATTAACCGATAAAATAGTATCGCCCGGACGTAACCCGGCCTGCCAAGCATAAGAACCAGAATCAACCTGACTAATTAAAACCCCGGGCACACGATTTTTAGAGGCCGCACTCAACACAACACCGGTCAACGTTTTGTGAATATCACCCCCCTTAATCACTAAGGAGGCCGGCTTTCCGACGGTCGCCTGAATGTTTTTTAACCGACCATTCCTCAAGATAGTGATATCAACCTGATCACCCACTTGTAATAAACCTACAATATTACGTATTTGATGACTGCTCTCAATTTTAAGGCTATTAACGACACGAATGATATCACCCGCCTCTAAGCCCGCTCTTTCGGCAGATGACCCGGCTTGTACGCGACTAACAACCGCTCCGTAATTTCCCGATATCCCAAAAGCCTTAACCAAATCTGGCGTTAAATCCTGTGTTGAAATACCTAAAAGACCTCTGCGAACTTCACCATACTGCACTAATGCATTTTTCAGCGTCATCGCCATATTAGAAGGAATGGCAAATCCAATACCGACATTACCGCCATTCGGCGCCAAAATAGCCGTATTAATGCCGATTAATTCACCTTTAAGATTAATTAATGCACCCCCTGAATTCCCGGGGTTAATTGAGGCATCGGTCTGAATAAAGTCCTCATAGCCCTCAATACCCAATCCCGTGCGCCCTAAAGCACTCACAATTCCAGAGGTAACCGTCTGCCCCAAGCCATACGGATTGCCTATCGCAATAACAAAGTCACCCACACGTAGTTGCGAGGAATCAGCGATGGGGAGTTCAACAAGATTATCTGCTGGAATTTGAATGACCGCAACATCAGCTTCAGGGTCCGCCCCAATTAATTTTGCCTTGAATTGTCGTTTATCACTCAAGGTCACCAAAATTTCGTCAGCCTGATCAATCACATGATGATTGGTTAACACTAAGCCTATACGCTTATCAATAATAACACCCGAGCCTAGACTGCTATTTTGACGTTTCTGTTTCCGTTGCTGCTGATAAAAGTGTCTAAAAAAGGGGTCTTGCATCAAGGGGTTATCATTAACCCGAATATTTTTTAACGTCGAGATATTAACAACCGCCGGCATGCTTTTATCTAATATAGGCGCCAACGAAGGTAATGACTCACCCGCAATCGCCACAGGAAATGCAGCTGATGCCGGTTGAAGCATCCCTAAACACCCTAAAAAAACTAAAATAAAACAGCTAACAGCGTATTTTTGATGAACGGCTAAAGCGATCATAATAAACCCTATTCCTCTGTAAAGTTCATAGTAAACAGTAAATAGCACTTTCAACACAGTGGTTCAAAGCCATTATTATTAATTTATCACATAAAACAAAAAGCGCGCGTATTAAAGAAATACACCCCCTTATCCCAGGCCCAACAAAAAATTAACGGCCTGTTATCAGAAAGCTCTCTAGACACTACAAGATAGGTAAAAACAAGATAACGGGTACTGCTAAGAAAAACTGAATACCCATCAAAAAAACACATTCAAGAATGCTTTTCAATCATCACCGATCAAAAAGCAATCTCAACATGTCATCAAGAATGCAAAACAAACGCCTCAGCACAACCTGAGGAAAGAACTTACTTTATTTTAGCTTCTTTATAGTTAACGTATTTACGAACAACCGGATCAAACTTCTTTATTTCCATTTTCTCAGGCATAGTCCGCTTGTTTTTAGTCGTTGTATAAAAATGACCTGTTCCCGCACTGGAAACTAATTTAATTATATCTCTCATCGCTACTATCCTTAAACCTTATCGCCACGTTTACGTATATCTGCAAGAACTGAATCAATACCGTTCTTATCGATAATACGCATACCTTTGCTTGAAACCTTCAAACGCACCCAACGACGCTCTGTTTCAACCCAAAACCTATGCATATGCAAATTTGGATTAAAACGTCTTTTTGTTTTATTGTTCGCGTGCGAAACATTATTTCCTGTAACAGGACGTTTACCCGTCACTTGACATTCTCTCGACATGATTTCCCTCAATCACTTAAATTTTCTAAATTAGCCGACCTTTATACCAAATTATCAATTAATCGTAAAGACCTAATGAGTTTTAGTCTGATAAAATACATCTTCTATTCACTCACAACCCAAAGGTTCTATCCACGTGAAAATTAAACTTGGTATCGTCATGGACGACATTAGTCTGATCAATATAAAAAAAGACACCAGCTTTGCGATGTTACTGGAGGCTCAGTCTCGATCATGGTCGCTATTCTACATGGAAATAAAGGACCTGTTTCTAAGAAATGGCCAAGCCTTTGCCCGCACTCGCTCTCTAGAGGTTATCTCTGACCCTCAGTGTTGGTACCGCCTCAGTGATGATCAAGAAATACCCTTAGCAGACCTCAATGTCATCTTAATGCGCAAAGACCCCCCTTTTAATCAAGACTATATCTATAGCACTTATTTATTAGAATTAGCTGAAAAAAGTGGCACCTATATAGTCAATAAACCCCAATCACTTCGTGATGCCAATGAGAAACTCTATACCGCCTGGTTTCCTCATTGCTGCACTGAGATGCTCGTTACCAAAGAAGCACCGCGCATTCGTAGGTTTCTTCAAGAGCATCGCGATATTATTCTAAAACCCCTTGATGGTATGGGTGGAACCTCTATTTTCCGCGTTCAACAAGACGACCCGAACCTAAGCGTCATCCTTGAAACGATCACACGCAATAACAGCGAATTTATTATGGCGCAAAAGTACCTTCCCCAAATCAAAGACGGCGATAAACGCTTACTCATGATCAATGGCGAACCGGTTCCTTACACCTTGGCCAGAATTCCCGCTCCAGGTGAAACGCGCGGAAATTTAGCCGCCGGTGGCTTGGCCGAAGGACGTGAACTCACCGAGAGAGACCGGTGGATTGCAGCGCAAGTTGGTCCGACATTAAGAGCCAAAGGCTTAGTCTTTGTCGGCTTAGATATTATTGGCGACTACCTGACTGAAATCAATGTCACCAGCCCAACCTGTGTCCAGGAATTAGACCGTCAATTTAATATTAATATTAGCGCCATGCTTATGGACCATATCGAAACACAACTCAACTAAGGAATTGTTAACCGCCACTATGCCACTAACAATACCCCAAGGAATATCAAACCATAAGCTTTTACTGGCGCTAGCCTTATCATTATTGATACACCTAGCAATCCTAACACCGCTTAGAAACCCTATTACAACACCGAGCAAATTATTGCCACCGCCCATCCACATTACCTTAAACAAAACCACATCACGGCCTTATAAACCCATTACCCCTTCGCAACCCATTAAAAACCTCATTACGACAGCGAGCAAAAGCACTCAAAACAACGGCGCATTAAACACACCCCTTAAACAAAACCCTCCGTCACCCCGCTTAAAAACCCCGCCGCCAAAACCTCGAACTAAAACCGCGTTAAAACCCACCCTTCAAAAGGGCCCCAAGAATCTTTCAGTCAACACCTTAGTCCAACAAATCAGCGATATGGGTCGCAACATAAGCAACCAATCGATCAATGCCAAAAACAGTCGCATTAAATTCTCAAATTCAATTTCCTCCTCACACCAATATAAAGCGCTCTACTATATTAAACAATGGCAAGCCAAGGTAGAACGCATTGGCAACCTCAACTACCCAGCGATTGCGCAAACACCAGGATTCCGTGGAACGTTATTAATCGATGCGGGCATCAACCCCGACGGCAGCCTCTACAGCATTAGAGTTAGACAATCGTCAGGCAACAAAGCCTTGGATGAAGCCGCCTTGAAAATTGTTCGCATGGGCGCCCCCTACTCACCACTCCCTGAAGAGCTTCTAAATGAAATTGATGTATTAGTTATTAGCCGAGTCTGGCAATTTTCAGACGAAACTGGTATATCTACCAGTCAGTAATTGTGTCCTCACAAAAAACAGGAGATAGGTGCTGCCATGAAACAGTCACAATCATTTAGTAATCAACTCCTAGTCGCCATGCCCCACATGGTTGACCCTAATTTTCATCAAACGGTCACACTGCTTTGCCAACACGATCAAGAAGGTGCCTTGGGCATCATTATTAATCGTCCTGCCGGCATTAAGACCGAAGACATTTTTCAACAAATGGAGATCAGCCTACCCCGTGATTTTTCAGCCCATATTCCGGTCTACTCTGGCGGTCCTGTTCAACCCGATCGTGGCTTTGTTCTGCATACCCCCTGTACCGACTGGGATTCTTCGCTGATTATTTCAGACCATATCGCACTAACAACCTCCCGAGATATTCTAGAAGCTATTGCTATTAATGAAGGACCTGAAAAAGCCCTCATTGCTTTAGGGTATTCCGGCTGGGGTGAAAACCAACTCGAACAAGAAATTAGTGCCAATGCTTGGCTGAATACACCGTCCACTCAAGCACTGCTCTTTGACACACCCATTAATCAACGCTGGCAAAGTGCTGCCGCTCAAATTGGTATTGACATTAACCTACTGACCGCATCTGCGGGACACGGCTAAATAACCAACATGCCCGCCACAAACCCATACGTGATCAATCCACACGACACTTTTTTAGGTTTTGATTTTGGCCATAAAAAAATAGGCGTTGCCATCGCCCATATGGAAACGGCTATCGCTAGCCCACTAACAACCCTTCCTGCTGTTAACCAACAACCCAACTGGCCACAATTAAAATTACTGATTGAGACCTGGCAACCTCAAGGCTTAGTCGTCGGACAATCGATCAAACAAGACGGCTCTGATAATCTGGTGACGCCTAGAATTATAAAATTCTGTCGCCAACTTCACGGTCGATTCAACTTACCGGTCTATCAAGTCGATGAAACATTAACCACATTTGAAGCCAAACAAATGTTATATAATGACCTTAATGTTTCTGCCAAAAAACTCTGGAAAGTACAAGACCAACTCGCTGCACAACGCATACTACTCACCTGGATAAATGAGCAACATCAACCCCATGACCCCTAATACGCTTTCCGTCCCCAAACTACTTGACGCCTTAGAAAAGCAATTACGCGAAACCCTCCTTAATCGAAAGCTCAATGACCCCCTAATGATCGGCATTCATAGTGGCGGCGTCTGGGTAGCAGAACAAATGCACCAACGTTTAGGCTTGTCCAATCCGTTAGGTCTGCTGGATATTTCTTTTTATCGTGATGACTTTTCGCAAATAGGCATTAACCCCTTTGTCAAACCCAGCCAACTCCCCAAAAATATTGAATCCCGCGATATTATTCTTATCGATGATGTCTTTTATACCGGTCGAACTATTAGAGCCGCGCTGAATGAAATTTTCGATTATGGCCGCCCTAACCAAGTCATCTTAGGGGTTTTAATAGAACGCAATGGCCAACAAATACCCGTTAAACCCGATTGCATTGGCAGTAACATTAATCTTCCTGCGGGCGAGCGCATTAAACTAACCGGCCCCAGTCCACTGGCTATCACCATACAGCATACCAATGACTCCGCAGCCGCTTAACCATTATGACTAAACCCGACTCCCTGCAATTTAACTCAAACCATCAATTACAACACCTGTTGTCCATAGAAGGCCTTAACCAAGCGCTATTAACCGAAATTATGGATAATGCCGAATCATTTGCGAGCCTTGCCAATCAACCGGTTAAAAAATACCCCATCCTACGCGGCAAAACCATTGTTAATCTTTTTTTCGAAAACAGTACCCGTACCCGAACAACATTCGAATTAGCCGCTAAACGCTTATCTGCCGATGTCATTAACATGAATATCGCCACTTCCGCCACCTCTAAAGGAGAAAGTCTTTTAGATACTATCCGCAACCTAGAGGCCATGCATGTTGATATGTTTGTGGTCCGCCATGCATTAAGTGGTGCGGCCCACTTTATCGCTCAGAATGTTGCCCCGGGAATCAGTGTTATTAATGCCGGTGATGGCAACCATGCCCACCCGACACAAGCCCTGTTAGATATGTTTACTATTCGGCGACACAAAAAAGATTTCTCCTCATTACGTGTCGCCATCATTGGCGATATCCTTCACTCTCGCGTTGCCCGCTCACA
>DUCI01000040.1:25226-27922 GCA_012959905.1 Methylococcaceae bacterium
CGCGTTATTGCCCCCAAAACATTACTTCCCGTTGAAGTTACGTCCTTAGGTGTCACTGTCTCTCACAACCTCGAAGAGGGCCTACAAGACATTGATGTCGTGATCATGTTGCGTTTACAAAAAGAACGCATGTCCGGCGCCCTCCTGCCCAGTGAAAGTGAATATTTTAGTAACTTTGGACTGACTCCAGAAAAACTCGCTATCGCCAAACCCGATGCGATTGTTATGCATCCCGGCCCCATTAATCGCGGTGTTGAAATTGCTTCTGAAGTTGCAGATGGACCGCAATCTGTTATCTTGCAACAAGTTAGCAACGGCATTGCCATTCGCATGGCAATCATGTCCCTGATTATGCAAACTTCTGACCGACAACCTTCATGAGCACCTTATTAATTACTGCCGGGCGTCTTATTGACCCTGCTAACAATATTGATCAAGTCGGCGATCTCTATATCAAAGATCACCGCATCATTTCACGCTTTAATCGCCCCAGCGACTTCTCAGCAGAACACACTATTGATGCCAAAGACCACATTGTCTGCCCGGGCTTTATTGATCTGAGCGCTCATTTACGTGAACCCGGTCAAACACAAAAAGCAACCATTCTCTCTGAAACGACAGCCGCACTTAACAGTGGTATAACCACACTGTGTTGCCCGCCTGATAGCCTGCCGATCAATGACACCCCTGCGGTTACTGAATTTATATTGGATAAAGTTGAACATGCCAATGCTGCAACCGTGTTACCGATTGGCGCTTTAACTCAGGGCCTAGAAGGCGTAAAACTCAGTGCGATGGTCGCTTTACAGAAAGCCGGCTGCATTGCCTTTAGCAACGACCAGAACCCAATAAAAAATACATTAGTTTTACGTCGTTCTTTAGAGTATGCCGCAAGCCACGATCTTTGCGTCATTATTCGCCCTGAAGATCCTTGGCTACAAAATCAAGGCTGTATCCACGAAGGCTTTCAGGCCTCACGCTTTGGCCTTCAGGGCATTCCAAAAGCTTCTGAAATCATTGCCATACAACAAAGTCTTACTTTATGTGAACTCACCGGTTGTCGAATACACTTTACCCAACTCAGTTGTCACGAGTCTGTTGCCTTAATCAAGGCGGCCAAACAAAAAAAATTACCCGTGACAGCCGATGTCGCTATGCACCACTTGTTTTTCACCGAGGATGCACTCAATACCTTTGACAGCACGCTCCATGTACGCCCTCCTTTTCGAACTGAATACGATAGACAAGGCTTAATAGAAGGGTTAAAGACCGGTGTTATTGATGCGATCTGTTCGGCACACCAACCGCATGACGCTGATGCTAAATTAGGCGCTTTCCCATCGACAGAACCCGGTATTTCTGCCTTAGAAACGCTTTTACCGTTAGTGCTTAAGTTGGTTACTGAACACGATTTATCCTTAAGTCAAGGCATCGCTTTTATCACACAGAATGCCGCGGCGATCCTCAACATTCAGGAAGGCAACTTAGCTATCGGCAGTATCGCTGACATTTGTATTTTTAACCCGGAACAACGCTGGACTGTTAATGAACAAAACTGGCTAAGCCAAGGTCGAAACACGCCCTTTTGGGGTCAGACCCTGCAAGGGAAAACCACTCAGGTTATTAAGTCAGGCGCTGTCATTAACGCATAACCGCTTCTCAACGCAGAAAAAACATCAACTCTCTTCATCCTCAAGTGTCGCTTGCTCAGAGATTTTTTTGGGAATAGTCTTTTTAACTTTAACCCCTAATTCTACAAAACTGCTGGCTTGTCGTATTAAGTTCCCTTGACCCAACGTGAGTTTATTCATGACCCCCTCATAGGTCTTGTTAACGGTACTCAATTGCGTACCAAGCTTATCAAGATCCTCAACAAAACCACGAATTTTGTCATACAAAGCACCGGCTTTATCCGCAATAATCCGCGCATTTTCATTGCGCCGTTCATAACGCCAAATATTTTCAATGGTTCTCAACGTGGCCAGTAATGTCGTTGGCGTGACCACAACAATCTTATGCTCAAAAGCATCGGCAAATACTTTTTCATCGGCCTGAAAGGCGGCTATAAAAGCCGATTCAATGGGGATAAACAATAAGACAAAATCCAGCGACCGTAATCCTTTCAGACTGCTGTAATCCTTTTCACTCAACCCTTTGATATGTTGTCGAACCGCTAGCGAATGTTCTTTTAAGGCCTTAACGCGTTCAGCATCATCTTCGGTCGAGCAATAACGCTCATAAGCGACCAATGATACTTTAGAATCAACCACGACATCCTTATCACCCGGCAAACGTATAATGATATCGGGTTTAAATAAACTATTATCCTCATCTCGAAAAGATCCTTGTGGGTCATATTCGATGCCTTTTCGAAGCCCCGACTCTTCCAGCACTTTTTCTAAAATCATTTCACCCCAATTACCTTGGGTTTTATTATCCCCTTTTAAGGCGCGTGTTAAATTTAACGCCTCTTGATTCATCTTTTGGGTGTCTTTTCGAAGTTGGCTTATTTCTTCACGTAAAGTCACACGATCGCGTGTTTCATGTTCGTAAACATGTTCGATTCTTTTTTTAAAATCCCCTAACTGCTCCTTAAGTGGCGAAACAATTTCATTCAAGCTCTGGTTATTTTGTTCTTTAAACTGTTTCGACTTAGTGTCAAAAATCTGATTAGCCAGACTCTCAAATTGAAGCTT
>DUCI01000040.1:28179-29656 GCA_012959905.1 Methylococcaceae bacterium
AGTGCCGTTAATACATTTGTGTTCTCGATAAGATAAGAAAAAATATCCAAGAATTCACCTGATTCCAGTCATTAGGCCCATGATTCAAATACCCGCTGTGCTGCACGGATGGTTTCATCTAAATCTTCTTGACGATGAACTGATGAAACAAAACCCGCCTCAAACGCCGAAGGCGCTAAATAGATACCTTGGTCAAGCATACCATGAAAAAAACGTTTAAATTGATCCTGGTCACAAGCCATCACTTGAGAAAATAGCGTCACTGTTTCTTGTTCGGTAAAAAATAACCCAAACATGGCGCCTACAGAATTGGTCGTCATGGCTATTTTGTTCGCTTTCGCAACAGCAGCTATGCCTTCTACTAAATAAACTGTCGCTGCGGTCAGCTGATGATAAAAATCAGGCTGTGAAATTAATTCAAGCGTAGCCAAACCTGCCGCCATCGCCACTGGGTTCCCCGATAAGGTACCGGCCTGATACACCGGCCCCAAGGGCGCAACCACTGCCATTATTTCACGTCGGCCCCCAAAAGCACCTACCGGCATGCCACCCCCGAGAATTTTACCTAAGGTAGTCAAGTCAGGTCTGACACCGTAATAGCCTTGCGCTCCGGATAAACTGACACGAAACCCGGTCATCACTTCGTCAAAAATAAGCACCGCACCGGTATCATCACAAACGCGGCGAAGGCCTTCTAAAAAACCTGCGACTGGAGGAATACAATTCATATTGCCCGCAACCGGTTCAACAATTATGGCCGCAATCTCAGCACCCATGGCATTAAAAACAGCCTCAACACCCTCAAGATCATTGTAACTCAAGGTGATGGTTTCAGCAGCCAAAGCATCAGGGACACCCGGGGAACTCGGGACACCTAAGGTGAGTGCGCCGGAACCTGCTTTCACCAATAATGAATCTGAATGACCATGATAACAGCCTTCAAATTTTACAATTTTATCTCTACCGGTATAGCCTCTCGCTAACCGGATTGCGCTCATCGTTGCCTCGGTACCCGAACTGACCATACGAACCAAATCGATAGAGGGAATCAACGCACAGACTTTGGTGGCTAAGGTGGTTTCAATTTCAGTCGGTGCCCCAAAACTCAAACCCTTAGAGGCTGCATCAGTCACCGCCGAAATAACGTCTGGATGGGCGTGTCCTGCGATCATCGGCCCCCAGGAACCGACATAATCTATATAGCGTTTGTCGTTGGTATCAAAAATATAAGGGCCGGCCGCATGGTCAATAAACACAGGGTCTCCACCCACCCCTTTAAAGGCTCTAACCGGAGAATTAACACCACCTGGGATGACTTGTTGGGCACGGAAAAAGGGAGAATTATCAGTCATAAGGATCAATAGAAAAAAAGGTAAAAAGAAGATAACTGGGTGAAAATCATCATACAACAAGTTTAGTTGTTGTGCGTATTAAAAGTTTTAGGCAAAAAAAAACCCAGATACAAAATATCTGGGTC
>DUCI01000041.1 GCA_012959905.1 Methylococcaceae bacterium
CGTAATAGCAGCCGTTAGGGTCGTCTTACCATGATCTACGTGGCCAATCGTGCCTACGTTTACATGGGGTTTGGTACGTTCAAATTTTTCTTTAGCCATCTTACTAAACCTCTACAAAACCAAATATAATTATTTACTAAATTCTTGGAGCCCATAACCGGACTTGAACCGGTGACCTCTTCCTTACCAAGGAAGTGCTCTACCGCTGAGCTATATGGGCAGAAACTGGCCCAACGCAACTACTCTATCCACATAACAAGCTAATTATGGAGCGGGTGATGGGAATCGAACCCACGTGATCAGCTTGGAAGGCTGGAGTTCTACCATTGAACTACACCCGCACTTAAATCTTTAGCCTAGTGATACCATGTGGTGGAGGGGGGAGGATTCGAACCTCCGAAGGCGGAGCCGTCAGATTTACAGTCTGATCCCTTTGGCCACTCGGGAACCCCTCCAGTACAAAAGTTCAACATTTTGCTCTAATACAAACAAAGTGTCAATCAATTTTACTTAATTAACCGCAACAAATTTATCTCAAATCCAACCAGGACATACAAAATTAACTTGAAACGACTAATGAATGTTATTTTTTAACTGATCAAAGCGCATCTGCACCAATAATTCTGAATTCAGACGAATACGCTCAAAACCTGACTCAATGTGCTCCGCATCACTCACAGAAGCCGCAGACAACACATAATCTGCAACTTTCCGCTTATCACCCGGATGACCAATACCGACACGCAGACGATTAAATTCGCCATCGCCCAAGGTTGCAACAATATCTCGCAAGCCATTATGCCCGCCATGACCCCCCGAACTCTTGAAACGCATAACGCCAACATCAAAATCTAACTCATCATGCACAACTAACATTTCCTGCGGCGATATTTTAAAATACCGAAGCACCTTACCCACGGCCTGGCCACTTAAATTCATAAATGTCAGTGGCTTCAAAAATATTACGGACTGACCCGCTATTTTCACTTCCGCAAAATCCGCCTGAAAACGTGACTCGCTACGCCAACTTACGCCTCCTAACTGCGCAAGCCAATCGTCTAAAAACCAAAACCCGACATTATGTCGGGTTTTAATATAACGCTGACCAGGATTCCCTAAGCCAACCAATAATCGAAGTTTAGCCAACGACTACTCTATTCTGATTCGGCCGAATCGCCTTCAACAGACTCAGAGTCCGCCTCGACCTCTTCATCGGCCCCACCGCGAACCGTCGTCACTGAAACCACAGGTAAATCATGGTCAGCGCCCTGCGCTAATGCAACAATCTCTACCCCTTTAGGCAACTTAATCTCAGATAAGTGAACAGAGTCACCCACATCCAACGCCAATAAATCTATTTCGATAAATTCCGGTAAGTTCTTCGGCAAACAAGACACTTCAACATCAACTTGGCTATGTGTCACCACACCACCTTTCTTAACACCCACTGCCTCCTCTGCATTAACAAAATGCAATGGCACATGCATACGCAATTTCTCCTTAGCGCTCACTCGCTGAAAATCCATATGCAAAATTCTAGGCTTACTTGGATGACGCTGCAGGCCTTTTAAAACCGCCTTTTCTTTCTTGCCATCAACAACCACAGTCAACACGTGCGAATAAACAGCCTCATGTTCCAAGTGCTTAATCACTTCATTATGTGACAACGTCAACTGTTTAGGTTCTTTTCCCGCGCCATAAATAATCGCAGGGACCCCACCTTCACGACGCACCGCTCTTGAGGCACTTGTGCCTGCCCCTGATCTTGCTACTGCATCAAACTGAAATACATCCGACATCTTTATCTCTCCTAACCTATATATAAGCAGTGCCTACACTGCATAAAACCATTTTAATCCACGTACATCGAGCTGACCGATTCACTTTCCGCCATACGCCGGATAGTTTCGCCCATCATCTCTGCCACACTCAACTGCCTAATCTTACTGGTCTCCAACATCCCATCAGCTAACGGGATAGTGTCCGTTACTACCAACTCATCGATAAGTGAATTCTCTAAATTATCACGCGCCTTACCCGACAACACGGGATGCGTACAATAAGCGACCACCTTCTTGGCTCCATTACTCTTTAATGCTTTAGCCGCCTGACACAACGTTCCCGCCGTATCCACTAAATCATCAACCAACACACAAGTACGCCCTTCTACATCGCCAATAATGTGCATTACTTCAGCATAATTAGCTCGTGGACGACGCTTATCTATAATAGCCAAATCCGCATCATCTAAACGCTTTGCCAATGCCCGCGCCCGAACCACGCCACCGACATCAGGCGATACTACCATCAAATCCTGATAGTTTTTCCGCCATAGATCACCCAACAACAACGGTGACGCATAAACATTATCAACAGGAATATCAAAAAAACCCTGTATTTGATCTGCATGCAAATCAACTGTCAATACGTTACTGGCTCCGGCCGCTTCAATCATCTTTGCCACTAACTTGGCAGTAATCGGCACCCTCGCAGATCGGGATCTACGGTCTTGGCGTGCATACCCAAAATAAGGGATCACTGCTGTTACCTTAGACGCTGATGACCGATGCAACGCATCAATCAGAACCAACAACTCCATTAAATTCTCATCCGTAGGCGCATTTGTCGACTGAATGACAAAAACCTCTCTACCCCGAACATTTTCTTCAATCTCTACCGTGACTTCACCGTCACTAAACCGGCCCACACGAGCCATGCCTAATCGCATGCTAAGCCTTTTAACAACCCCTTCTGCTAATTTTTTACTAGCATTTCCAGAGAAAACCATAAACGAGGCGTCATCCACTGAATTACTCCCCCATTGAATGATTAAATACAACTAAAAGTTAATGGCTGGGCCGCCAGGATTCGAACCTGGGTATGCGGAGATCAAAACCCCGTGCCTTACCGCTTGGCGACGGCCCAATATTTAATTTTTTGATCAAAAAGAGGGATAATCCAAATTTTGATATACCGGTGAACGTGCAACTCCCGCTGCAAAATAGACTTCCTCAGCCCCGCTCCTCTTATTCAGCGCATCATAAACTGCTCTTGCCGATTCCTCAGAAGAAAACTGCAGAAACACACAGGCTCCCGTGCCTGTCAGTCTAGCCTCACCGTAAGTTGACAACAATGCCAACATTGCAGCAACCTCAGGGTAAGCTTTACGAACCGTTTCTAAGCAATCATTCTGCCACTGGCCCGAATAAAAGTCGCTTATTGTGATGGGTTTACTATCTCGTGTCAAATCTTTAGCGCAAAAAACTGCTCCAGTGGCAACATGACACGACGGCTTGACAATAACAAACCAGTGGTCCGCTAATGAAATAGGCTGCAACTGCTCACCCACACCCTCGGCCCACGCATTACAACCCCTAATGAAAACAGGCACATCCGCGCCCAAGGTTAACCCTAATTCTGATAATTTATGCCCAGACAAGCCTAAATCCCATAAGGCATTCAAAGCAACCAAGGTTGTTGCCGCATCAGAACTACCGCCACCTAAACCCCCACCCATTGGAATCTTCTTATCAACCCTAATCGAAACCCCACCAGAAAACCCAGTCTCTTTTTTTAACAATAAAGCCGCCCTTACGGTTAAATCATCCGCCTCATCAACACCGTCAATGGGTGCTGTCAACCGAACGCAATCCTCTGCTAACGACTCAAAAGTCAACCAATCACAGAAATCAATGAGTTGAAAAACAGTTTGCAACTGGTGATAACCATCCTCCCGACGACCCACAATTCTTAACATTAAATTTAACTTTGCTGGCGCAGGCCACTGTTGCTGCCATAACTGATTACTCATAAACACCACAATCCATACTTAAAATTAATTTTCTAAGACCACTAAAATAACTGCCACTGATCCACCAACAGCTTCAACTTAATATCACCATAAGACATCTGGATTTTCTTAGGTAAGCGATACTGATCCACTCTCGTTATTTTGGAAAACAAGATCCGCCACCCGCGCTGAATAAAACCATCCGGCTCATAAACAAACTGACTACCGGGTGCCGGCAAACCCAACACCCAATACCGAAAGGCTACAATGGGCACATCGAATCCCAACCCCAAATCAAGCCCTTCGGTAAGGCTTGACACGGTTTTTTCACGTCCAGTTCCATAATCAACAACAACGCTATCACCAACCAGCTTGATAACAACCCACTGCCGCCCTAACGGACCGTACACGGCTAACCTCTCACTACTTGGGGAACTCTTATGCTGCCACTTTATCCGAACCGATTCAGCGACATGGTTTCTTTTGAGCGCCAAACGCCCAGACAAAGACCACGCATGCTCCTTTAGAACCAGAGCCTGAGTAAGTTCTAACTGCGCATGTTCAGTGCTTTTCGGAACCACCGCACAACCACTAGCGACAAGAACTAAGCCACCCCAAAGCAAAACCCAAGCTTTCCGCATCAATCTTTTGATAACCCTTCAAGCAACCCTTCTTTATCATGCGCTATGTGCAATAAATACGCATCAGCGGGGTATTCACTCATGGCCTCTTCAAAAACACCTCGAGCCTCTTGTTTTCGCCCCATCGTCCAAAGCGCCTCCACTAAATGCCCTGCTATTTCAGGCTCTCTCTCCAACTGATAGGCCTTTTGCAAATAACTAACCGCTTGCTCATAAAGTCCTTGTCGATATTTCAACCAACCATAACTGTCGATAATAACTGCATCCTGACCTTTAAGCGCAATGGCTCGCGTCAAATAGACCTCTGCCTCCTCTAATCGCTCAGTTCGATCGACTAAAGTGTACCCCAAAGCATTCAAGGCATCAGCATCATCGGGGTACCTATCAATAATATTTAACAAATCAGATTCCAAAATGGCCAACCTATCTAACTTCTCAGCTACCAATGCACGCGTATATAAAACCTCTTTCTTATCAGGCATTTTCTTCAAGGACTGTGTCAGAAAATTAAACGCTTCACTATACCGCGATTGTATACTCAGCCATTGTGAGCGCAGTAGAATAAGTCTCAACTCTTGCGAACTATTCACCGCCTCAACCTCATCGAAGCGCAACCCTGAGCGCTCCAAAAAGCCCCCATCCATCAATAACTCTATTGCACTAATACGCGCCCTGAAAAGATAATCCCCCTTCAAGACACGATCAAACCAGCCAATTGCGTGCTCTAAATCGCCTTCAAGTGCCGCAACACGCCCTAAATTAAAATTACTCCTGTCACCCCAAAGCGGCTTATCCACTAGTCCTAGCAATACAGATTTTGCCTGCTTATATTCATTCAACTGTATATAAATCATCGCTAATGCGTACTGGCTATTCATATCGTGCGGATGGAGATCCAAAACCCCTTGATAGGTCTTAGCCGCCGCCACAAAATTTTTACTGTTAATCTGCGTTTGCGCCAACAATAATTTTAACTTAACCATTTCAGGGCGTTGCTTAATAATGTGCTGCAGAACCCGCTCCGCCTCCTGAAAATCCCCTAAATGAACAAAAATCTGCGCTTTAATCACATGCGCCCGAACCCAATTCGGTTGCAACAATAACGCCCGGGTTACTTTTTGCTTCGCCTGCTGAAACTCCCCTTGTTGCAATAATAAAAGAGATTGCGCAAGATAAATTGACCCTTTCTTTGGATCCGCCTGCAGTAACCGCTCCAGAACCTGGTAAAGACTATTCTGTTCTTGGACTGAATCAAGCGAACTGACCAGTTCAAACAGGGTTTCCTCAAAACCAGCTGGATCCGCTTTCAAAACAAATCCCATATGCTCAAGGAGCGCCTCGCCATTACCCTCTTTGATGGCTAACACCGCCCCAACGCGCCGGGCGATCAAATTATCAGAATCCCTTTCCAACCATAACGAAACAGCTTTTAGAGCATCTTGATACCGCTTACGAAACAAGGCAATTTTTGTGGCTCTTTCAGCAATTCTAGCGTCAAAGACTTGACCTGCTGCTTGCAAATAACTATCTAGGGCGACATCATACATCCCTCTTTGAGCCGCTAACTCCGCTGTCAAAAACAAATACAAAAACTCAGGCGTCAACTTATCTGGCGCTCGATTTGCATGCGCCTTTACGGGCACTAACGACTCCTCTGCCAAACCATCACGCGCTGCAAATTGCTCAGGCATCGTTGAACAACCGGCCAAAGAGGTCAACACCACCATTACAAATACTTTTAAAATCATTAACTTATTTGCTCTAAACATCACTCTAAAACCATAAATACTGAAAAATCCATTTTTATATACAGCTGGCAGTTGGCTATATTCTTAAATATTACTTAAAATACTACATTGTTATGACAACTTCACTGGTAATTATCTCAAATCCCAATGCTTCCATTTATCTTTAAGCCAAGAACACGCTCCGCTCATTGCTGTTTTTTAACACCGCTAACACGCTGACACCACTGAGCCATGACCTTACTTGCCATCGGCATTAATTATAACACCTCTCCTCTTGCAATTAGAGAACGCTTAGCTTTGCCCACAGAACGCCTCCCCGAAGCACTGCTTGACCTAAGGAAAAAAGCAGGCATTAATGAAATTGCTATTTTATCCACCTGCAATCGAACTGAGTTTTACTGTCGACTCACTAATAACAACCAACAAATCGTTATTGATTGGATCGCCCACCACAGCAAACTGCCCCAAGATGAACTAGCGCCTTATCTATACTGTCATAGCGGCCCCGAGCTCATTCGCCATATGTTCAGAGTAGCCTGCGGCCTCGACTCCATGATTATCGGTGAACCCCAAATTCTAGGCCAAATGAAAACAGCCTACCATGCGGCCTATGACGCTGGCACCCTCGGCAAACATCTAGGGAAATTATTCCAACACACTTTCTCCGCTGCAAAAAAAGTTCGGACAGATACGGCAATTGGCTCCAGCCCAGTTTCTGTTGCCTTTGCTGCAGTTCGTCTCGCACAGAAAATCTTTGATAACCTAAACCAACAAACAGCGATCCTCATTGGTGCAGGCGAAACCATTGAGCTCACCGCCAGACATCTACACCAACAAAAAATAGGACAAATCATTATTGCAAATCGCACCTATGATAAAGCCCATACCTTAGCCGCCCAATTTAATGGCTATGCGATTACCCTTGCCGAACTACCCCTTCACCTCGCTAAAGCAGATATTGTGGTTTCATCAACAGCAAGCCAGCTTCCTATCCTTGGAAAAGGAGCATTTGAGAGCGCTATAAAAGAACGGAAACACAAGCCTATTTTTATTGCAGACCTAGCTGTTCCACGCGATATTGAACCCGAAGTTTCTCAACTTGAAGACATCTATCTGTACACCGTAGACGACTTACAATACGTCATTGACGAAAACTTAGACGCACGCCGTCAGGCGGCAGAAAAAGCCGAAGAAATAATCAACACCCAAGTAGAATATTTTCTCAGCTGGATGCGCTCACAAGGCGCACAATCTACCATTACTGATTTCAGACAACAAGCCGAACAAACTCGTGAAACCACCCTCAATAGTGCACGACTAGCGCTTAAAAATGGCGCTGATCCTGAACAAGTTATTGAACAATTAGCCCATTCACTTACCAATAAATTACTACACACTCCCAGCGTACAAATCAGACAAGCCGGCATTAATGAAAGACACGACCTCATTGCAGCTGCACGCGAACTTTATAAACTTACAACAACAAAAGACAATCAGTGAATAAATCCATCCAACATCGACTAGACCGCCTCGTAGACCGCTTTGACGAAGTTGCAGCATTACTCTCCGAGCCTGAAACACAAAACAACCAAAATAAATTTCGCTCACTCAGTCAGGAATTTTCTCAAATCTCCCCCATTGTCGAGTGTTATCAACAATTTTCAGCCTCACAAGAAGCCATTAAGGTCGCCAAAGAGCTCATTAATGACCCTGACCTAGAACTCAGAGAGTTGGCGAAGGAAGAATTTCATGATGCTAAGGAATTAGCCGAACAACTGACCCTCCAACTACAAATATTACTTTTACCCAAAGATCCCAATGATAATCGCAATATTTATATTGAAGTTCGTGCCGGCACCGGCGGAGCCGAAGCCGCTATTTTTTCCGGAAATATTGCTCGCATGTACCAGCGCTACGCTGAACTTCAAGGCTGGAGAATCGAAACCATCAGCCAAACATTAGGTGACCACGGCGGCTACAAAGAAATCGTTATGCGCATTTTAGGCCAAGATGTTTACGCACATTTAAAATTTGAATCAGGAACACACCGCGTGCAACGCGTACCCGAAACTGAGTCTCAAGGTCGCGTACATACCTCAGCGTGCACTGTGGCCATTATGCCCGAGGCAGAGGAAATAGATGCGATTGCTATTAATAGCTCTGATTTGCGCGTCGATACCTTTCGCGCATCCGGTTCCGGCGGACAACATATCAATAAAACTGATTCTGCTATTCGCATAACACATCTACCCTCAGGTGTTGTTGTGGAATGTCAGGACGAACGTTCACAACATAAAAATCGTGCCCGCGCCATGTCGTTATTACAAACGCGCCTACTTTCCGCCAAACAAGAAAAACTAGATGCTGAACAAGCGGCCTCTCGAAAAGATCAAGTCGGCAGTGGCGACCGCTCAGAACGCATTCGAACCTATAATTTCCCACAAGGTCGAGTTACTGATCACCGAATCAATTTAACCCTGTACAAACTTGAAGACATCATTCAAGGCGAATTAGGGCAGGTTATCCAACCACTCATTAACGAACATCAAGCAACACAACTCACGCAACTTGCTGAAGATTAATACTCAACATCACGGTTAAACAAACATGGCTATTCTACTTTTCAAACTCAACAATGTACCCCTTGACGAAGCCGAAGACATTCGAGAAATACTTAACGATCAACAGCTTGACTATTACGAAACATCAGCGGGCCGCTGGGGCATTGGGGTTGCTGCCATTTGGCTCGTCAACAATCATGATATTAATGCCGCCAGCGCCTTGATTCACGCCTATCAAATTGAGCGAGGTGTGCAAATACGACACGAGCATGAGGACCTAAAAACACAGAACCAATTAGAATCTAGTTTCGATCGATTAAAACAACGCCCGCTGCTATTTTTACTCACCCTAGTGATGGTTAGTTTAATAACAGCGCTATCACTAAAGCCATTCTTCAACCTTATTGCCCCGTAAAACAACCCTGCACTTAAATAGAAATTAATGAAATCAATACCTTGAGTACTAGCACCTTGACACAACTACCTGTTATAATCAGGAAATTAAAGCACCTGTGAAATCCTTTTTTAAAGCATAACCCCCGTTTTGTTGACTTACCCTTACAAACTAATTTTTAATTATGACTAAAAGCGCTCGGAAAAATACACATTCAGTAATCGTTGGCAATGTAAAAGTAGGGGGCGGTGCGCCTATTGTTATTCAATCCATGACCAATACTGACACCACCGATATTGCCTCAACAGTCAAGCAAATCATGGAATTATCAGATGCTGGGTCAGAACTGGTAAGAATCACCGTTAACAATGAAGAAGCTGCTCAAGCAGTTCCGGCTATTCGAAATGAATTAAACCGGAAAGGCTATTCAGTACCTATTGTGGGCGACTTTCATTTCAATGGCCATAAACTACTGGAAAAATACCCCGAGTGCGCAGCGGCATTAGATAAATACCGTATTAACCCTGGCAATGTAGGAAAAGGCAAAAAAAGAGACCCTCAATTCGCACAAATGATTGAGTTTGCCTGCAAATACGACAAACCCGTTCGCATCGGTGTCAATGGTGGCAGCCTTGACCAATCCGTATTAACGCGCTTACTCGATGAAAATCGTTTAAAAGAAACACCCGATGAATTAGCGGTCGTGACCCGAAAAGCGATCATAACTTCTGCACTAGAAAGTGCTCGTCAAGCTGAGTCGCTTGGGCTAGGTGCGGACAAAATCATCTTGTCTTGTAAAATGAGTAATGTACAAGATCTAATTAGCGTCTACCAAACATTGTCTGAAGAGTGCTCCTATGCTTTACATCTCGGATTAACTGAAGCAGGCATGGGTACCAAAGGCGTCGTCTCATCTGCGGCTGCATTATCTGTTTTAATGCAACAAGGCATCGGCGACACTATTCGCATTTCCTTGACGCCTGAGCCCGGCGGCGCACGCACACAAGAAGTTTATGTTGGACAAGAAATATTGCAAACCATGGGATTCCGTTCATTTACGCCAATGGTTATTGCCTGTCCAGGGTGTGGCCGCACAACGAGCGACTACTTCCAAAAACTAGCACAAGACATACAGAGTTATCTCCGTAACAGCATGCCCATTTGGCGCAAAGAATTCCAAGGCGTTGAAGACATGACTGTTGCCGTCATGGGTTGCGTTGTCAATGGGCCCGGTGAAAGTAAAAATGCCAATATCGGTATTAGCCTACCGGGCACCGGCGAAACACCCGTTGCACCTGTTTATGTGGATGGTATAAAAACAGTCACATTGAAAGGTGACAAAATTGCTGAAGAATTTCAAACTATTGTAGACGACTACATTAAGAGCCATTACGCACCCTAAATAACGGCTATAACAATTCGTTGATAAGAATTAATCATCAGCCCAATGTTCTAACCCCTCCAATTCAACCGGTGAAAACCCAGCCTTATAGCGGAGTTCTTTATTTAATACTCCGCCCTTTGCTGGCCCGGGAAATCGCTCCTTAATGAACTGCAGATAACTTTCTTCAGAATTAAGCCCACGTTCACGACAAACATATTTAAACCAATAGCTGCCTAATTCTACATGCCTTACTTCATCATCTAGAATACGCTGTAAAATAGCCGCACTTGTAGCATCGCCCAGATGGTTAAACTTTTTAATCATCGGCGGCGTTACATCCAACCCTCTGGCCTCTAAATATCGTGGCACAAAGGCTAACCGCATTAATAAATCATCCGCTGTATCTACGGCAACAGTCCACAAACTTTTGTGCGCTGGATAATCACCATAATCGACACCCATCGCCACTAAATGCTCTCGGATCATCGTAAAATGCTCGGCTTCTTCAATGGCTACACTGACCCAATCTTGGTAAAATTGAAGGGGTAAACCTCGGAATCGATACAATAAATCCCAAGCAAGATAAATAGCTACAAACTCTATATGAGCAATGGCATGGAAAAAGGCCTGTACACCCAACTCGGTATTCAAGGATCGTTGAGGCATTTGCTGAGGTGCTACCAACAGTGGTCGTTCCGGAAATAAAGTCTCATCAACAGATCTAGGCGGGGCTCTCTCGACAAAATCAAGCCCACCGTTCTCAAAAAGAACCCTTGCATGTTGAGTCGACGCTAAAATAGACTCAACGTCACCGCTGTGCAAACAATATTCAGCCACAGCAAAAATATTTTCTGAATCTGCCTTCATCATGAAAAAACAATTTACCACTTTAAATCGGTTAATTCTGTCATCCACACGACAACTACACCAGCTTTTTTTATTTTTGTATTGCGCCTTAGTTTTCTGGGTGTCTCACCAACCCAGCGTTCCTGTGCCGCACTTGCTCCCCCATTTCGATAAACTAATTCATGCCGCCACCTATTGCGTCATGAGCTACCTTGCTTGGGTTTGTTTCTCTCATTATTCAACAAGGCCCTTCTATCGGACTCTATTTTTTTGTATGCTCTTTGGCGCTACCGATGAATGGCACCAGTCTTTTATCATAGGTCGACTGGCTGACCCCTATGACTGGGCTGCCGATATATTTGGCGCGGCTATCGCCGCGTTCTATTTAAGGCTTCAAAAAAATACCCCATAACCTTCCCCAACCCTTAGCAATTCACACTAGCAAACAACTATAAAACGGCTTCACGGGTAAAACCGTCATTATTTAAAATAGCGTTGAGTTTATTTAATGCATCTTTCTGAATTTGTCGTATCCGCTCACGGGTTACACCGTATTTGCGCGACAATTCCTCTAAAGTTTTTGGGGTATGCCCACAAACGCCATAACGTTCACAAACAATATCCTGCTGACGATCACTTAACTGACCTAACCAACTTGATAATTTACCTTCAACAGAAGAACGATCCAATAAAACCGATGCTGTTTCACTTGAAACATCGGGGATCATGGCTAAGATGGAGCCCTCATAATCTTTACTGATTGATGTATTCGCCGACGTCACCCGTTCATTTAACGCCATCGTTTTAAGAACCTTTTCTACCGGTTTTTTTGCCACTAAAGCAATGTCTTCCGCTTTAGGCTTATACTCAGAGCCAACTTGTAATTGTCTTTCTGCTTTCAAGCACGCATAAAGCTCTTTTTCTACATGCACAGGCAATCGAATTATCCTGACCTGATTCATCAGTGCTTTTTCTAAACCCTCCTGAATCCACCAAACACCATACGTTGAAAACCGAAAACCGCGATGCGGATCAAACTTATCTACCGCGCGAATCAAGCCCACATTACCTTCTTCAATAAGATCTAAAAAAGACAACCCTCGATTCAAATAACGCTTAGCCAATTTAACGACTAAACGCAAATTACTTTCAATCATGATTTTTCGTGCATCTTGGTCGCCGAGTAAAACCCGCTTGGCATAATATTGCTCTTCTTCAACAGTTAATAATTTATATTTCTTTAAATCATTAAAATAGGCCGTTGTAGAATCACATCCTTCGGCTCCCTTACCGACAACCGCTTGTTTTTTATTTTTTTCAGCGTGCTTTAATACGCCTGCGTTAGAACTTAACTCACTTGATACACTTATATCTGAACTCATCATCTTCTCCTTAGTGTGTGCAAGGATAAATGAGCAAAAAAAGTGCCAAAACACCAAATGATTGAATTACGTGGGCAATATTAGGCCATAGAATAAACAACTCATTGCAAATCAAAACATCCTTTGCAAGTTGCAACGCTCATTCTTAAAAAGTTATCTGCCTATGGTAAAACCACCGTAAAAGAATAGTGCGCTGTCAATCAGGGCGCAGCACTACGCTAACACATAAAAAACCCCCTTAATATGCGCTAGCCGGTAAGAAAAAAATTAATCCCTCAGAAGTAAAACTAAAATACCTCGTCAAAAATTAGCGCTTAGGCAGATAGGCCTTCGGATTCACTGACTTTCCATCTTTCCTAATCTCAAAATGAAGACAAAAACGATTATCATGATTACGACCCACTTCTGCTACCTTCTGCCCCTGCTTGATGACTTGCCCTTCCTGAACAAACAATCGTTGATTATTAGCATAAGCACTTAAGAACTGCTTATTATGTTTAATAATAATCAGATTACCATAGCCTTTTAAGCCATCGCCGCTATACACCACACTGCCATCGGCTACTGCAACAACTTTCTGTCCAGCTTTCCCAGCAATATCAATACCCTTTAATCCCGTTTTCTTAAACGACTGTAATAATCGCCCTTCTAGAGGCCAACGCCAACTAATCCGCCCTTTAGAATTTAAAGCCACGTTACTTTTTCGCTTTACGCTCGATGACTTATTTTCTTTACGCACCCTCTTTTTCTGGGAAAAGTGCCTCTTCACGCGCGTAACCGGCTTAAAAAGCTTTATTTTCTGACCCACTACCAACTTATAGGGCGACGAAAGCTTGTTCCACTGGGCTAATTGGCGGTAACTATGTCCCGAACGAAAACCCACAGAAAATAGCGTATCGCCCGCTTGAACCCTATAAAAGCGAGCTCGCTCATCGAGACTGACACCATATGAACGAACAGGGGCAAAATTATGCTTCTGGGAACACCCTGAAAGCACTAGCACCAAAAAAACAAGAAACAATCCGCTATTCTTTTTTAACTTTATAAACACACTCATACTCATTTCTCTAAAAGCACTGACTTTGCCCTATTCAATTGCGCCGCTAAAAAATCAGAGCCCCCTTTATCAGGATGGACCTTCATCATTAATCGCTTATGGGCCTGTATAATCTCTTTCTCTGTACACCCAGGCTTTAACCCTAAAACCTGATAAGCCTGCTGTATTGTCATACTGGACGTATTATTCCTCGGGGCTTCGGGTCCTGCATGCCCCTGCCTTGACGACACAAACATAAACCAGATTCGTTGTAATATCGGGGCATAACGCAATACAACAGGTAACAATCGACCTAAAAATGCCAGAAAAATACCCAATAATCCCAAAATCCAATTCAATTTACCGAGCGCCACTAACGCGACAAAAACACTGATGATTGCTCCCCACGCCAACTTCCTAAGTAGGTTAGCTACTTGCTGCATCCAACGCAAAAAACAAAACAACAGAAAAATTAATATTAAAACAAAATAAAACCGTATCAAACTAACGTTACCCCATTAAATAACAGATGAAAATGGCTCGCCAAATAAAAACTAACATTTATTTTCTCATTATTTTCACTGACTATTAATGTTTTACGTTATTTATTCATTCAATGATCAATCTAGCTATAATATGACGGTAACTATTCGCTAGTAAAATAGCACCGGAACAGCTTCTATTTTTATTTAAAAAAAACGAGTCAATGCAACATACTTACCCCCCTTTAGTAGGGTTTGCTGCCTACAGTGGTTCAGGAAAAACAACCTTATTAACACAATTAATTCCACTGCTAAAAACAAAAGGTCTCCGTATTGCGGTTATCAAACATAGCCATCACCTTTTTGACATTGATCAACCGGGGAAAGATAGCTACAGGTTTCGTTCAGCAGGCGCTAATACGGTCCTGTTAGCGTCAAAAAAACGTCGCGCCATCATGACTGAGCTGACTGTAGAAAACGAACCGCGTTTAACCGAACAACTTGAACATTTAAATTCCTCCCAAATCGATTTAATTTTAGTGGAAGGCTTTAAAGCAGAAGTTTTTCCCAAAATAGAAGTGCATCGCCCAGACCATGGAAAGCCATTGCTCTACCCTAATGACCCCTCTATTATTGCCGTCGCCAGCGACAGTTCCCTTACACTCCCTGGACATATAAGACTCCTCGATTTAAATAACCCGCCAATCATCGCTAACTTTATTTTAGACTCCATTGTGAACACAACCCTATGAGCAACCTCTGCGAAAGTAAGACACAAAAACTTCTACCGCTAGAAGATGCAGTTGATCTGATTCGTAGGCAACTCCATCCCACTTCGGGTAGCGAACGATTACCCTTGAGTATCGCCTTAGGTCGAACACTCAAAGAACCTATTTTTGCACGTTATAACTATCCCTTTGACAATGTTTCCTCAATGGATGGCTATGCTCTCAACACCCAAAATATTGATACCAGCCAACCCTTTCAATTAAAAAATTGCGGCACCTCATGGGCTGGAAAACCTTATCCCCAAAAACTGTCTTCAGGTCAATGTATTCGTATTTTCACCGGTGCTGTTTTACCCCAAGACACAGATTCAGTTATTATTCAGGAACTTGTTTCTGTTCAAAATGACACCATAACTTTCCCAGAAAACCTAGTCTTACAGGACAATATCCGATTCTCAGGTGAAGATTACAAAAAAGGCGACTTACTCTTACCCACGCACAAAAAATTAACTGCTGTGGATCTTGGATTTATCGCTTCCGCAGGCATCTATGATGTTTTAGTTTTCCGTAAAATTACGATTGCTTTTTTATCCACAGGTGATGAATTAACAGCTATCGGCCAACCACTGTCCAGTGGCAACATATTCGACAGCAATCGCCACACGTTAATGGGACTCCTTAATGACCCTTGTTACCACTGTACAGATCTAGGCCAATATGCTGACCATTACGAAACATTAAAGCAAACATTAGCAGACGCTGCTCATCACTACGACGTATTAATTACAACCGGCGGGGCCTCTGTGGGTGAAGCTGATTATATTAAAGATATCATGGACGAAATTGGCCACATAGATTTTTGGAAAATTGCCATGAAACCTGGAAAGCCACTTGCTTTTGGTCATATCAACGCATCCTTGTTCTTTGGGCTACCCGGAAATCCAGTTTCCGTCATTGCGACGTTCCAACAACTCGTCGAACCTGCATTAAAACAACTCTCAGGAAGTGCCCCGACCACACGCTTGCAGCTCAAAGCACAATGTTTAACGGCCCTAAAAAAAATACCGGGGCGAAAAGACTTTCAACGCGGCATTCTTAAAAAAAATAGCCAGGGTGAGCTGACTGTTATTTCAGCCGGGCAACAAGGTTCTCATATATTGAGCAGTATGAGTGGCGCCAATTGTTATATTGTTTTAGACCAACAGTGCTCTTCAATAGCCGCTGGACAATGGGTCACAGTAGAACCCTTTAGCTGCTTTATTTCCGAATAGACTAATACCGGGGAACCGCCTTATCACACTCACAAGACCAGGCATCAATCCCGCCAGATAAATTAAAAACACTTAAACAACCACAGTGCACTAAATACTCAGCAACTTGTTGACTGCGTATACCATGGTGACACATCACAATTATAGTCTGGCCTTTATCAAGGCCTGTTATACGCTCCGGTATTTGATGCATGGGAATATGAACAGCCCCTTCAATCCTTGCTATTTCAAACTCACTGACCTCTCTTACATCCAAAAGTAGATAATCTTCAACTTGATTAGCCTGCCTTTTTTCTTTTAACTGTTGTACCGAAAAAGAATGTACTGTCATAACGCCAACTCACTTATTTTTTAAAAACCTTTCAATTCGAAATATCGCCTCACGCAAGCGTTCCATATCACTGGTGTAAGAAAAACGCACAAATGAGCTCGCATTTTTGCTACCAAAATCACAGCCTGGCGTTATCGCAACCCCTTCCATTTCCAATAAATCTTGAACAAATTGAAAACTATCCTCTGTCAAAGCACTGCAATCTGCATAAATATAAAAAGCACCTTGCGGTCGACACATAATAACAAAACCTAGTCGTATAAGTTGTTCATACAAAAATTCCCCACGTTGCTGAAACGCCATCCGTCTAGATTCTAAGATCGTCATCGTGCGGGGGTCTAATGCAGCTAACGCTGCATATTGTGAATGTGTGGGTGCCGCTATAAATAAATTCTGGGCTAATTTCTCAGCTGCACCATAAAAGGCCTCAGGTACAATGACCCAACCAATACGCCAACCCGTCATACCAAAATATTTTGAAAAACTATTAATGACAAAAACATCATCACTGTAAGCCAATGCAGTTTGCGCTTTACCTTGATAAACCAGCCCATGATAAATTTCATCAGAATAAAAGCAGCCCCCTTTTTTCTCGGTAAGATCAATACATTCCTTAAAATGCTGTTCTGATATTAACGTTCCCGTCGGATTACTCGGTGAGGCAACTAAAACACCGCGTGAGTGTTTTTGTTGCCAATTCTGTTCAATCAATGCAGCGGTTAATTGCCAATTAGTCGCTGCACTCACAGGAATAAACTGCGCTTTAGCCCCTAAAAAAGCCATAAAATTACTATTACAGGGATAGCTAGGATCGGCTATTAACACACTCTGATTCGCATTCAAACTCACGCCTAAAGCCAATAATAAGGCGCCTGATGCTCCCGGTGTCACTAAAACTCGTTCCGCCGAGATAGTGACCCCATAACAGCGCTGATAAAAATGAGCAATTCGTTCTCGCAACTCTGGCAATCCAGCCGCCGGCGTATATTTAACCTCGCCCTGTCTAATCGCCTCTATTCCCGCGTTAATAATGGGTTCTGGTGTTGGGAAATCAGGCTCCCCAACCTCCATATGAATAACGTCCTGCCCTTGTTTTTCAAGCTCTCTTGCACGCTCTAACAGTGTCATTACATGAAACTGTGTTATATTTTTCATTTTGTCAGCAACTAAAACAGCCAAAGCTTCCCTCCCTAAAAAACAACTAATTCACTTATAAAAATACTGTATTTCTTGCTAAGATGATATCTTTCTGGTAAAAAGGCCCGATTTTATTTTTTAGTGTGTGGAGTTAACTAACGATGGATATTGATAAACAACTATTGAACAAAGTAGAACCCTACCAAGGGTCTGCTGATGAAGAATTTATGTGTATGCCACAACAAAAGCATTTCCATCAACTACTTACAACTTGGAAAAATGAACTCATGTCCGAAGTTGATCGGACAGTTCATCATATGCAGGATGATGCCGCTAACTTTCCAGACCCTAATGATCGCGCCACTCAAGAAACTGAATTCAGCCTCGAACTAAGAACTCGTGATAGAGAGCGTAAACTAATTAAAAAAATTGAAGAAGCACTAAGAACCCTTGAAAATGGTGAATATGGCTTTTGTGATTCGTGCGGCATTGACATCGGCATTCGCCGTTTAGAAGCTCGACCGACGGCCACACTTTGCATTGACTGCAAAACACTAGAAGAAATACGCGAAAAACAAATGGGCTAACGCTCAATTACTTTGCCCCCCCAAAACAGCTATATCGGGAGATTTGCCCCCTCCCCAACAGGCCCCTTACATCTCGGCTCTCTCTTTACGGCCTTAGCAAGCTTTCTTCAGGCACGCAAACATCAAGGTCAATGGCTATTACGTATAGATGATTTAGATACTCCCCGACTGGCAACCGGGGCAACTGAAAAGATTATTACTACTCTTGACGCCTACGGCCTACATTGGGACGGTGAAATCACCTATGAATCGCAGTGGCTAGCACATTACCAAAATGCCATTGAACGACTCACTCAACAGGATCTCATCTATCCTTGCACCTGTTCCCGAAAACAACTGAAAAGAGATCGCCTGGAAAACCCAAGCATTAAAACTTACCCTGGATTTTGCCGTTATCATCGACAATCCCCACTGTCTCCACACTCCCTTCGCATCAAAACACCCGACCAATCCATTACTATTGATGATTTATTACACGGTCAACACCAACAAAACATTCATCATGACATTGGCGATTTTATCATTAAACGCCGCGATCATATTTTTAGCTACCAGTTAGCTGTCGTGGTCTCAGACCACCGACAAAAGATAACTGAAATTGTCCGTGGTATTGATTTATTAGACTCAACCCCCAGACAAGTTTTCTTGCAACAACGATTAGGCTTTGTCACACCACACTATCAACATATTCCCATTATTGTGGATGCTCATGGCACTAAACTCAGTAAACAAGCCTTTTCCACCCCCGTACATACTCACAACATCAGTCAAACACTTTATTATTTATTAACCCAACTACAACAAAACCCACCCCAGGAATTATCTTCCGCCCCTCTCAATGAATTACTTGACTGGGCAATCACTTCTTGGGATATTAAGTCCCTAGAAAAAATAACAGCCATAAGCCTTTAAACAACTTAACCGACTAGCCAACCCAATTAAATAACTCATGTCCGACGGTAAAATTTATCCGATAAATCCAGATATTGCTGCTCAGGCGCATATTTCTGAATCAGACTACAACACCCTTTATCAGCAATCCATTACTCACCCTGAACAATTTTGGGCAGACCAAGCTGAACGCTTCCTCGACTGGAGCCAGCCTTGGCACACCGTTTTGGATTATGACTATCGTCAAGGACATATTCGCTGGTTTGAAGGCGGGCAACTTAATGTCAGTTATAACTGCTTAGATCGTCACTTAGCCACTCGAGGCAACCAAACAGCAATTATCTGGGAAGGTGATGACCCCGAAATAGACCAACGCCTAACCTATCAGGAACTTCACCATCAAGTTTGTAAGTTAGCCAATGTCTTCAAGTCTTTAGGGATCAAAAAAGGGGATAGAATCTGTATTTACCTCCCGATGATTATTGAATCAGCTGCCGTCATGTTGGCTTGCACCCGAATTGGCGCTGTTCATTCCATTGTATTTGGTGGCTTTTCAGCAGAAGCTTTGCGTGAAAGAATTAATGACTCTGACTGTAAATTACTGATTTGTGCCGACGAAAGTACCCGTGGCGGTAAAACTCACCCCATCAAAGCCAATGCCGACAAAGCAATAATAAATTGCCCCAGTATAGAACACGTTTTGGTGATAAAAAACACCGGCGGTTTAGTGGCTTGGTCTGCAGATCAGGACGTCTGGTACCACGAGGCCATGGCAACTGCTTCAGCTATTTGTCCTCCTGAGCCCATGGATGCCGAGGATCCATTATTCATTCTCTATACCTCAGGATCCACTGGAAAACCTAAAGGTTTAGTGCACTCAACGGGTGGTTATTTGCTTTTTTGTGCCATTACCCATAAATATGTTTTTGACTATCAAGAAGGCGAAATTTATTGGTGTACTGCTGACATTGGTTGGGTGACCGGGCATTCTTATATTATTTACGGTCCGCTGTGTAACGGTGCAACATCATTAATCTTCGAAGGCATTCCTACCTACCCTAAAGCCGATAGATTTTGGCAAATTATTGACAAACATCAGGTTAATATTTTTTACACTGCACCGACTGCACTCAGAGCGCTCATGGCTCAAGGTGATCATTATGTGACACAAACTAAACGCAATAGTCTCCGTATCTTAGGAACCGTAGGGGAACCCATTAACCCAGAAGCGTGGGAATGGTATTACCACATTGTCGGCAATAGCCAATGCCCTATTGTTGATACTTGGTGGCAAACTGAAACAGGTGGGCATTTAATCACCCCTCTTCCGGGTGCCACCCCTTTAAAACCAGGCTCAGCAACACGCCCTTTTTTTGGTGTTGAACCTGCTATTTTAGATACTGATGGCAATAAGTTAGACGGTGAGGCACAAGGCATCCTTGTGATAACCCGCCCTTGGCCCGGACAAGCACGAACCGTCTATGGCGATCATAACCGTTTTATAGAAACTTATTTTAAGAGTTTTCCTGGCTATTACTTTACCGGTGATGGCGCTCGCCGTGACGAAGAGGGTTATTACTGGATAACAGGGCGCGTTGATGACGTCATTAATGTCTCTGGCCATCGCATGGGGACAGCGGAAGTCGAGAGTGCCCTGGTGCTTCATCCTCAAGTTGCTGAAGCGGCTGTCGTTGGATTTCCACATGACATTAAGGGACAAGGGATTTATGCTTATGTCACCGTTAATGTTGGAATCACCCCTTCCCTTGAACTACAGCAACAACTTTTAACGCTCGTCACACAGGAAATTGGTGCCATTGCCAAACCTGATTTTATCCAATGGGCCCCTGGACTGCCTAAAACACGTTCGGGAAAAATTATGCGCCGCATTCTTAGAAAGATAGCGGCCAATGAAACTACAAACCTAGGTGATACCTCTACACTGGCCGACCCATCTGTTGTCGATCATCTTATTAGTCACAGATTTAATCAATAAACGCCAAAGACATCAAGGCAATCACTTATTCCAATATAGCCCTAAAAACCACGTTCATTTAATTGACTCGATTCAATCGCATGAGATGCTATTTCTTTTTTAACGATCGACCCTTACATCAACAGACAAAAAGCAATAACCGGCGTGATATAACTAGACTACCCTAACACCCGTGTTCTAATTGCCCAGACAACAACTACACTACTAAAATAGTATTCTTGTTAAGAAAAACCCCCTGAACAACAGATAATTATGAACAACCCGCTTTAACGACTATAATTGAAAGATAATCTAACTAGCATTTATCAGCGTAAGTTTATAAAATAGGCGGTTAGGTAAAAAAAGCAACGGGCTCTTCACTATCGCTACGCGGACTATTTAATGACTGATTATAAATTAACACATCTCAAGCAACTTGAATCTGAAAGCATTCATATCATCCGGGAGGTTGCTGCTGAATTTGACAACCCGGTTATGCTGTATTCAATTGGCAAAGATTCAGCGGTCATGTTACATCTGGCGATGAAAGCCTTTTACCCCGCAAAACCACCTTTCCCACTGATGCATGTTGATACCCAGTGGAAATTTAAGGAAATGATCCAATTTCGCGACCAATTAGTCAAAAAACTCGGTCTTGAACTAATTATTCACAGTAATCAAGAAGGTATCGACCAAGGCATTGGTCCATTTACCCACGGCAGCAAAAAACACACTGATGTGATGAAAACGGATGCCTTAAAGCAAGCCTTAAATCATTATCGGTTTGATGCCGCTTTTGGCGGTGCTCGCCGCGATGAAGAAAAATCAAGAGCTAAAGAACGCGTTTATTCCTTCCGTGATAAGAATCACCGCTGGGATCCAAAGAACCAACGCCCTGAATTATGGAATATTTATAATGGCAAAATTGACAAGAATGAAAGCATTCGGGTCTTCCCGTTGTCAAACTGGACTGAATTGGACATCTGGCAATATATTTACTTAGAGAACATCCCAATAGTACCGCTTTATTTTGCCAAAGAACGCCCTGTAGTTAACATCGATGGCACTTGGATCATGGTTGACGATGACCGCATGCCTATTGGCCCTGAAGATAAGATTGAAATGAAAATGGTCCGTTTCCGGACACTCGGCTGTTATCCCTTGACGGGCGCTGTTGAATCGAATGCCACGACACTGCCTGAAATTATTCAGGAAATGTTATTAACCACCTCTTCAGAAAGACAAGGACGCCTCATTGATTCTGATCAGGCAGGCTCAATGGAACAGAAAAAAAGAGAAGGTTACTTTTAAGTTACATCGTTAACTAAATCAACTAACCCTGTTCAACTGCACCCATTACACTCTAACTAGAAGCCTAACTTATTTAAGAAAGCCATGTCACATCAATCAGAATTAATTAGTACCGATATTAACGCCTACCTCGCTCAACATGAGCATAAAGAATTATTACGCTTATTGACCTGTGGTAACGTTGATGATGGTAAGAGCACACTCATTGGCCGCCTGCTTTATGATTCCAAAATGATTTACGAAGATCAATTGGCTGCAATCACCGCTGACAGTCAAAAATCAGGCACCACCGGAGACCAACCTGACTTAGCCTTATTGGTTGATGGCTTACAATCAGAACGCGAACAAGGCATTACCATTGATGTCGCCTATCGCTACTTTTCCACATCAAATCGTAAATTCATTATTGCCGATACACCCGGACATGAACAATACACCCGTAATATGGCAACGGGTGCTTCAACCTGTGATTTAGCCATCATCCTAATTGATGCGCGCTACGGCGTTAAAACCCAAACCAAACGCCATAGTTACATCGCCTCATTATTAGGGATAAAACATATTATTGTTGCCATTAATAAAATGGACTTAATGAATTACGATGAAGCTGTTTTTAATACCATTAAATCAGACTATTTATCATTCGCTGAGAAACTCCAATTAACGAATATTATCTTTATGCCTATGTCTGCCTTAAAAGGTGACAATGTCGTTCATCAGAGTACCGAAATGCCCTGGTTTTCAGGCCAGCCCTTAATGGCAACCTTGGAAAGCATCGAAATTGCTAATGATCGTAATTTCACAGACGCCCGCTTTCCCGTTCAGTACGTCAACAGACCCAATCTGGATTTCCGCGGATTTTGCGGGACGGTCGCGTCTGGTATTTTTAACAAAGGTGACAAAATAACTGCACTCCCTTCTGGAAAGAGCAGCACCATTAAATCAATAGTCACTTATGACGGCGAACTAGAAAAAGCATTCCCACCGATGTCGGTTACCATGACCTTAACGGATGAAATTGACATCAGCCGTGGTGACATGATTGTATTGTCTGATCAAAGCCCTTCAATCAGTGACCATTTTAAAGCTGAAATTGTCTGGATGACCGAAACCGCCTTGATACCAGGAAAACAATACATTTTCAAATGTGCATCACGCAGTGTTTCTGGCTCCATTTCATCAATACACCACCGTACCGATGTCAACACACTGGCAAAAATAGAAGCCAAGCAATTAAACTTAAATGAAATTGGTACGTGTAGTTTAGCCGTCAATGCCCCAATCGTTTTTGACACCTATAAAACGAATCAAAGCACCGGTGCTTTTGTCATTATTGATCGACTTAGCAACGTGACTGTGGGTGCGGGTATGATTACGGAGAGTATTGACAGTAGTGATCAACTGCAACCGGTCAGTATGGCTGAAAAAGCGGCTCGTTTTTCTCAACAAGCGATGACCATCAACATAACCGGTAACAATCATGCCAATCTAGCCTATCAATTAGAAAGAAGACTTTTTGATACCGGTCATGCCGCAACAGTCCTTGACGGCGACAGCGCCCAAAACGCATCTTATGCACAGTTAATTAACCAAGCGGGGCTTATCTGTCTCTGTGCTAGCCAAGAGCCTGTTCAACACAGCCAACTTGAAATATCAGCAACAACAGAAACCGTAAAAACCGCTTTTAAACGATTAAAAACTGAAAATGTTATTAACTGATCCTTTAAAAAAACCTTAAAAAACAACTATAATCCACTATAGATCATTGAACCGGTTATTTTACACAGGCTCCTTACATATCCAAAGAAACTCTTGTAGGATAATACGGTCAATAAAGTAGTACCCAATAACATTATTAAAGAGGAATTAAAGCAATGAGATTAAATTCAGCCGTAACCCGTTCAGAAGAAAGCATTCTGTCTACCAATAAAATATTGCGTAATACCTATATGTTATTGTCACTGACATTGCTGTTCAGTGCCGGCACAGCAGGTGCCGCGATGGCGCTTAATTTACCACACCCTGGAATGATCATAACCTTGGTCGGTTATTTTGGTTTACTTTTTTTAACCAATAAATATTGTAACAGCGGCCTTGGAATCATTTTTGTTTTCGCCCTAACAGGGTTTATGGGGTTAACACTCGGTCCAATCCTGAATATGTACTTAAATGCCTTCAGTAATGGCCACCAATTAATTATGACCGCTTTGGGCGGAACAGGTGTTATCTTTATTGGCTTATCCGGTTATGCCCTGACCACCCGAAAAGACTTCAGCTTTATGTCTGGATTTTTAATGGTGGGTATACTGGTTGCCTTTCTAGCAGGCATTGGAGCCATGGTGTTCTCTATCCCTGCACTTTCTCTTGCGGTATCCGGCATGTTCATTTTACTCATGTCAGGTATGATTTTATTTCAAACCAGCGCTATCATTCATGGCGGTGAAACTAATTATATCCTCGCAACGGTGACCTTATACGTATCGATTTTTAACTTATTCATGAGTTTATTACAATTATTAGCCGTATTCAGTGGTGAACGATAGTCGAGGGTAAAGGCTGACTGTTTCTATAAAAAAACCCGGTTAATCACCGGGTTTTTTTTGATTCAAAACGCACTTGCTAGTCAATAGTTTTAATCCAGAAAGCGCCACTCTTTAAAGCAAGCGGCTTGTCCGTGATAAATACCTCGATCATCAAAAAGATTCCAGACAACAGCCTTATCTATATAAAAACGGCGACCTGTTTTAGACACTCGTATACCGTGATAATCAGCAATAAACCCATATTTTTTTACCCGCTCTAATAAGTCTGATCGCTCTTCTTGAACTACTGGCTCAGCCGAACAACGTGAAGGTAAACGAATCAGTTCCCCCCACGTCACTTCAAATAATGAAAGCGCCATTTGATTGCCGTAATTAAACACCGGATCGCTGGCAACATCATGGGCAATAACGACAAAAGGAGCTGTAAATAACGCTTCTGCCAACGCGCTTTCACCCTGAAAACCGACCATTAACGGCTGCCCTAAAAATTGTGCATAACTATTATTAATTAATCGAACTTGCGCGGCATTAAATCCATTGTCTCTTGAGGGTTCTGCCACACTAAGGATTACTAATTTCTTCGGATTCGGTTATCTGAATAGTATCTTCACTAATACGAACCCAAAACTTCCCTGAAATAATGGCTAATAATTCATCGCCCACCATACTTGCACGCCAACCTTGCAACAAACAACTTTCAGAAGCATTTTGCAGCAATTCATCTAATTGTTTACGACTCGCCAATACACTAGCGCTAATTGAATTCTCTTTCGCCCGAATACGAACGACTGCAGTAAGAATATCCACTATCGCATCATGCTGATGTTGTTTATCTGCACGCGGTGCCTCCTCATCTCTTGGAACGGGTTCCTGATTAGCCGCTTGTTCTATCAATGCACATAACGCCTTTCCATGCCGCTTGACTGTTCGTTCATGAAGATTACGTACCTTAATCAACTCACCAACATTATTAGGCTGCAACCTAGCCAGATCGATAATCAAATCATCCCTTAATAACCAATTTCGCGGCCTGTTCTCTTGTTGAGCAATCCGCTCTCGCCACTGCGCTAAACTTTGAGCAACCGATAATTGTTTTTTAGTTAACTTCTTTAACCCTCTTATTTTTAACCACGCCAGCTCTGGATTTGCCTGATAAACGGTTACGTCACTCAAATGGTCAAAGTCATCCTTCAACCAACTCAAGCGGCCTAAATCGGTTAACTTTTTAAGCATTCGTTGATAAATCTCAGCCAAATAAATCACATCATCCGCTGCATAAGCCACCTGACCTTCTGAAAGAGGTCGGCAACTCCAATCGGTACGGGTATGTTCTTTGGTTAAATTAACATTTAACCAACTGGACACTAACATCGCATATCCGGGGTTATCCTGAAACCCTAACAAGGGTGCAGCAACTTGCGTATCAAAAACCGGCGTAGGCAATGACCCTCGCAAATGATAAAAAATTTCTAAATCCTGCCGCGCTGAATGAAAAACCTTCACGACGGTAGTGTCATAAATAATATCTAGAAGACTATCAATATCCTCTAAAGCCAAGGGGTCAACACAAGCAACCAGCGAGGGTGTTGCAATCTGTAACAAACAAAACTTGGAATAATAAGTTTTTTCCCGTAAGAACTCCGTATCAAGAGCCAACCAAGGGGCATCGACCAAATCTTGACAAAGAACCGCTAATTTCTCAGGCGTATTAATAAATTGTATTTGCATTTATATCCTATATTTTTAATCCACAAATAAAAGCGCTAAGGGCGCCCTATCGTTATTCTTGAACATTTCCTTTAGTCTTTTGCCAACGTTGCCTTGACCGCCTTCTGGACCGACTCTTAGATGATTTTACGGCTTCCTGACTCGGCTCTAAACAGGTTATTCTCAACGCCCTACGATTAAGCGTGACCGACTTTAAATGTTGAAATATATCACTAGGCATCCCTTCCGGTAAGTTAACTCGGGTATGATTTTCTAAAAACCCAATGACTTGAATCTTATCTCTCTCAACACCGGCCTCATCAACTAAAAATTGCTTTAACATATCCATAGTCACCTGATGATTAAACCCTATTTCAAGCCGATAAGGGATCATTTTATCCGTTTGACCTGTCACTCCGCCGATGGCTGGAAGTGGCTCAGGCACCTCTTTTATCACACTACGCCTTTGAAAGTTAGTCTCATTAAGTTGCGCAATCGCTGCCGCACATTGCACAACACTAATATCTAGTTCCTTAGCAATATCCTCAATTAACAACACCCAATCATCCAGATTTTTCTGTCTAATAATACGCTGCAGAGGCTTTTTTAAATGGGCTTTTAATTTAACCCTTAAATGTATTGGTATCTTACTGTCCATAGCAATTGTCTAAAATGCAATAACCCCGATAAATGTTCAAATTTTCTCTAACCGAATATCTACAAACGCCTCATCACGCAATCGACGCAACCAGAGCTCAGTCTCTTCTTCTATCTTACGCTGGCGAATTTGTTCACGCGCTCGAGTTCTTTTATATTCTTTACTATTATCACGGTCTTGACGGTCTAAAACCTGAATCAAATGCCAGCCAAATTGCGTTTGCACCGGGGCACTCAGCGCATTAATGGCTAATTCATTCATCGCTTCTTCGAACGGTGGTACTAAATAACCTGGACTCACCCAACCTAAATCACCGCCTTTCAGTGCTGACGCCTTATCGTCCGAATGAGAACGAGCCAAAACAGCAAAATCATCTCCATTTTCAATACGTTCTGTTAAGGCTAATAAGCGTTTTTGGGCTTCTTGATCATTAATAAGTTCATTCAACTTAATTAAAATATGACGCGCCTGCGTCTGAGTAATGATATGCTTCGATTGACCTTTTAACTCCATCATTTTAATGATATGAAAGCCACTGGGACTGCGAATTAATTGGCCCAATTCTCCCGCTGACAAATTACGCGTTTGATCGACAAAAATACTGGGAATCTGTGCCAATGATCGCCACCCTAAATCACCACCCGATAAAGCCTGACCCCCATCGGACTCTGTCATGGCCGTTTGCTTAAAACCTGCACCGTGTTGTAATTTTTCAATTATCCTGTCTGCTTTGTCCTTAGCATTTTTTATCTCCCTTGCATTCGATTGCTCCGGTAACGCAACGAGAATATGACCTAAATGGTATTGAATGTTCTCAGCGCCCACTTGACTTTGTGTTTCCATAAAGTGATCAATTTCGCGTTCACTGACTTTGACGCGGCTAGCGACTTCGCGGCCACGTAATTGGCTAATAATGATTTCTTTTTTAACATTCTCTACAAAACTCTGATAGCTGATGCGTTGACTCTCTAATTGCACACGAAAATCATCGAGACTTAACTGATTGCGTGCGGCAATATCGCTAACCGCTCGTTGTAAAATGTTATCGGTTATGCGAATACCGACTCGTTCGGCTAACAATAATTGCAATTTCTCGATCACCATGCGATCTAAAATTTGCTTGCGAACAATAAACTCAGGCGGTCTATTATCATCGGGCATATTTTGCATGACGGCATAGGTTTCACGAGCCAACTCACTTTCCAAAATAATACTCTCTTCGACAACGGCCATAATACCGTCTAGGTATTGTTCCTCGGCTTGAGCCCCTGACACCCAGAATAAACAAACAAAAACCATTAACACTCGCACCGATTCTCTCATTCCCTTATTACCCATCATAAATTATTGGTCCGCTGATCTTCATATCCGGGCAAATTCTCATTTAAGAAATTACCTACCTTATCTCCGAGACCGGTTAACCCCTTAAGTTCTAGTTGCACAAATAATCCCATATCATATTGTTCCTGATCTTCTGACACCTGACTAGTAGAATTAGCATAACGACGACCTAACACTCTGAATCGCCAACAACAATTATCCTTCTCTAACCCCGAAAACATTTCAAGGGACATATTTTCCTTTAATGAATAAACCCAACGCCCGACAAGATTCCAATCATCAAACAATGGCCATGCAAAAGATAGGTCACTTTGAATAAGTCCATTTCGACGGTAGCGATAACCTAAATTAACTAACCTAACATTCTCGTCCCTATATTCTAGCGAAGCATTAAACCTATCAATACGTCGCTGACTCCCTGTCCTAGGGTCCGGGCTAACATCAAGATCGGGAATCCAATGTAATTCCGAGCTATAGCGCAAATTCTTAGTCAGTTCCCCCGTCAATCCCACGATTATATTAGAGTACTCCTTTTTCAAAAAGTCATATTGCTGGTCAATGTTTAATCGCGCATAATTTAATCCTGATCCTGAATCCATTAACGTCGTCGAAACACCATAAACGACTCTATCAGAAGCGGCAATACTATCTGGCCCACTTTGCAATAAGGCCCTGTACATCTGGGCAGAATTCGGGTCATAACTAGCTGAATCAAATTGCTGGTTACTGTTAGCCTCATGTTGTGGAATATAGAAATATGCAGCTCTGGGTTCAATGGTATGGCGTAAATTCAAACCAAGTACATCTGAAAACTCCCGTTGCAACATAAAGTTACCGG
>DUCI01000042.1 GCA_012959905.1 Methylococcaceae bacterium
ATCAATGAATGGCGGAGAGAGAGGGATTCGAACCCTCGATGGGCTTTAAAACCCATACTCCCTTAGCAGGGGAGCGCCTTCAGCCGCTCGGCCATCTCTCCAGTTTAAAAATGATATTTATTCTGGTTTTTTTTGTTGCTTTTCTTCTTTAATGCGGTCATAGATCTCTTCTCTATGAACCGATACATCTCTGGGTGCATCAACACCAATTCTAACTTGATTACCCTTTACACCTAAGACAGTAACCTTGACTTCATCACCTATCATCAATGTCTCTCCAATACGGCGAGTCAATATTAACACGGCCACCCTCCTAAAGTTACACCCACATTAAGGCAAAGAATTCTACCATCTTTTAATCAGAAAAGAAATCATCAAAGTACCGGTCGCCCCGCTAATTCAAAAGATTTATGTAGCGCACGTACGGCTGCCTCAAGGTGCTTCTCATCGATAACAACCGAAATCTTTATTTCTGATGTTGAGATCATTTTTATATTAATACCCTCTGATGCCAAAACATCAAACATTTTACTCGCTATACCCGAATGAGATCGCATTCCGACACCGACTAACGAGACCTTTACAATGGTATCATCACCTGAAACCTTCTTTGCGGACAACGATGTTTTAATCTCCTCCAGAAGAGCCACTGCCTTATGATAATCATTCCGATGAACTGTAAAAGTGAAATCGGTGGTTTCATCATCCGCTATATTCTGAATGATCATATCAATTTCAATATTATTAGCCGCTATCGGACCCACTATTTTTGACGCAACACCGGGTAAATCTGGCACCCCGTTGATGGTCAACTTAGCCTCATCACGATTAAATGCAATACCGGAAATTAATGCCCGTTCCATGCCATCATCCTCATAAGTTATTAACGTTCCATTACCCTCAGAAAAAGTAGACAATACTCTCAAAGGCACATTATATTTTCCTGCAAACTCAACCGCTCTAATTTGCAAAACTTTTGAGCCTAAACTAGCCATTTCAAGCATTTCCTCAAAAGTAATCGAATCCATTTTTCGTGCTGTCGGCTCAACACGAGGGTCTGTGGTATACACACCATCCACATCGGTATAAATATAACATTCAGACGCCTTCAGTTTCGCAGCTAAAGCAACAGCTGTCGTATCTGAACCGCCACGCCCTAAGGTTGTTATATGCCCCTGTTCATTAACACCCTGAAAGCCAGCAACAACAGCAACTTTTCCACTCTTCAGACAGTTTTGTATGGCTGCTACACCAATATCTTTTATTCTTGCTTTACTGTGAACCGAGTCCGTTAAAATTTCGACCTGGCCACCGGTAAAAGACTCTGCAGGGCATCCTAAAGCACCCAGCGCCATGCTCAGCAATGCAATAGTCACCTGCTCGCCTGTCGATAACAACACGTCCATTTCACGCGGGTTGGGTTTGACTAACAAACCACCGGCCAAGGCAGTGAGCCGATTGGTTTCACCACTCATCGCTGAAACCACAACTATAATCTCGTGACCTTCAGAATGCGCCTGTTTTACTTTTTCAGCAACACTCTTAATCCGCTTAGCGTCCCCTACCGAAGTGCCACCAAATTTAAAAACATATCTCGCCATACTTATTTTAACTCACTTTTAACTACTGATTTGACCACGAATCCATTCAGGAACATTCGCTAATGCTTGTTTTAGACCTTTAGGATCATTACCCCCCGCTTGCGCCATCTCTGGTCTGCCCCCTCCTTTTCCACCCACTTGAGCCGCGACATGATTCACAAGATCACCGGCTTTAATACGGCCAATCTGATCTTTACTCACACCGGCTATCAAACTAACTTTCTCTGCATTAACGACAGCCAAAATAATTGCGGAACTCCCTAACTTATTTTTTAGTTGATCCAAAACATCGCGCATCCCTTTCGCATCCACATTATCTAACTGAACAGCTAAAACCTTTAAACCCTCTATTTCAACTGCCTGGGCACTCAACTCACCCTGTGAGGCTTGTACTAATTTCAACTTTAACTTTTCTAACTCTTTCTCAAATTGACGACTTTTCTCAATTAATTGACAAACTTTATCGAATGATTTTTCGGGTGTACTCTTGACGACTTCGGCAATACTACTCAAGGTTTTATTTCTGGTTTCAGACCAATTTAGTGCCGCCTCACCCGTCATTGCTTCAATACGCCGAACGCCTGCAGCAACCCCTGTTTCACCCACGATCTTAAAAGAACCGATGTCTCCTGAGCGATCCACATGCGTCCCGCCACATAATTCTGTAGAAAAATCACCCATCTTCAACACACGGACTTCAGCGCCGTATTTTTCACCAAATAGAGCCATCGCCCCCGCTTTAACAGCTTGATCTTTAGTCATTACATCAACAGTCACGGGATTATTTTTTCTAATCTGCAGGTTCACTAACTGTTCAATTTGTACCAATTGCTGCAATCCAATCGGCTCAAAATGTGAAAAATCAAAGCGTAATCGTGACGCATTAACCAGTGAGCCTTTTTGTATGACATGCTCACCTAATATTTCTCTTAAAGCAGCGTGCAACAAATGAGTGGCTGAATGATTTAAAGCAATCAACTGCCGACTAATGGGGTCAACAGTCGCCTCATACCTCTGGCCCTGCTTCAGAGCACCAGAAATCACCCTGCCTTTATGTAAAAAAGTATGACTACCTTGTTTTTGTGTATCAACAACTTCAAATTGATTACCTTCAAGAGTAATTACGCCGGTATCTCCAACCTGCCCTCCTGACTCAGCATAAAAAGGCGTTGCATCCAAGACTAAAATACCTTCATCACCTTTGGTTAAACAATCAACCGCATGACCGTCTAAAAACAATCCCATCAAAACGACTTGACACTTCAAGTCCTGATAGCCGACAAATTCCGTTTCAACATTACTCGCTATATTTTTATCATGACTCGAGCCAAAATTGCTGGCTGCACGCGCTCTTTCACGTTGGCTTTGCATTTCTTTCTCAAAGCCCTCATGATCAATTTGCAAGTTACTTTCACGGGCAAAATCCGCTGTTAAATCAACTGGAAAGCCATAGGTATCGTAAAGCAAAAAGACAATATCGCCAGGAATCACTTGTCCTTCTAAATCACCCACACACCCTTCTAAAATTGCCATCCCTTTCTGTAAGGTTTCAGAAAAACGCTGTTCTTCTTTCTCCAATACTCGTTCAACTTGTTTTTGATTGGCAACCAGCTCCGGGTAAACCGACCCCATCTGTTCAACCAGCCCCTGAACTAATTGGTAGAAAAATACATCATGAACACCTAATCGGTAACCGTGCCGAATAGCTCGGCGAATTATTCGCCGTAACACATACCCTCGACCTTCGTTCGACGGCATGACACCGTCAACAATAAGAAACGCACAAGAACGAATATGATCGACAATAACGCGTAATGAACTGTGCGTGGTATCTGTGACTCCTGTTACCGTCGCGGCAGACTGTAACAAGTTCTGGAACAGATCAATTTCATAATTATTGTGAACCCCTTGTAGAACAGCAGCAATTCTTTCTAAGCCCATACCGGTATCAACTGAAGGGCTCGGCAAATCCGTCAAGACCCCATCCGCAGACCGGTCATACTGCATAAAAACTAAATTCCATATTTCAATATAGCGATCCCCTTCTTCATCCGGGGACCCCGGCGGCCCGCCTTCAACACTCTCGCCATGATCATAAAATATTTCACTACAAGGGCCGCACGGTCCTATTGCGCCCATGGACCAAAAGTTATCTTTTGCTCCAATACGTGAAAACTGCGCTGGATCAACGCCTATATCATTAAGCCAAATAGCTTCCGCCTCGGCATCTTCATCAAAAACGGTAATCCATAATTTTTCACTCGGTATTTCAAGCTTATTAGTCAGAAAGTCCCAAGCAAAATGAATGGCTTCTTTCTTAAAATAATCGCCAAAACTAAAGTTCCCCAACATTTCAAAAAAAGTATGGTGTCGAGCGGTATAACCCACATTTTCCAAATCATTATGTTTCCCCCCTGCACGAACACACCGTTGACTTGATGTCGCTCGCTTAAAAGCAAACTTTTCGCGTCCTAAAAAAACATCTTTAAATGGAACCATGCCTGCATTGGTAAATAACAACGTAGGGTCATCTCCCGGGACAAGCGTACTACTCGGCTGAATGACATGATCATTAGCTTCGAAATATTGTAAAAAAACAGCGCGCAGCTGTTCTGTCGACATAGTTTTCATAAGGTCAAAATATTTTTATCTACTTAAAAACAAAAAAACTCTCTGTTTAAATTACTCTCAGTCGCTCCGGAAAGTGACTCCATTAACCCGTAATAATACTGCATTAAAATAAATCAAGACAACGCCAAATCTTGGCCATCAAAAATTCATTTGATCACAATACCCAGACTTTTAGATAATTCTCGAATCATCTCAGTTGTAAAACCTCGATATTGCAAGAACCGTAATCTTTTAGCCCATTCCTGAGCGGTTAAAACAATGTTATCGTCAAATTTCTTTTGAAACACATTTAACAGGTGTTGGCTCCAGTCAATGTCTTCTTCGCTCATTACTGTTTGCTCATCAGCAATGCCACGCTGCCTTAATTCATAGTTAATTCGTATCGGGCCCAACCCTCGGGTTAAACATTGCTTAAAAAAACTTTCTGCAAAGCGTTGATCACTTTGCCAATCATTCATGACTAACTCATCTAAGACAATAGTTATTTCTGATTTTTCAAAACCTTTACGAGATAGTTTCTGGTGCAATTCTAGCTGACTGTGCTCACGTCGCGCTAAATACTGAAAACAAAACCGTTTTATTTCCAGCCTATCATGCGTTTCAAGCATGAAAACTCACCCCTAGCTTAGTCAGCAACGGACTTAAATAACGAATTATTCAATCAAGTGCTGCCCTTTTTAGCCTCTTTAACGTCTTCTTTAAGACCAAAAGCTTCTGCTCTGATTTTCTGCTCCAATTCCATAGCAACCGCTACATTCTCTTTTAAATAAGTACGTGCATTATCTTTACCTTGGCCAATTTTTTGACCATTATAGCTATACCATGACCCCGCTTTACCCACGAACCCATACTTCACACCGAGATCAATCAGCTCACCTAAAAAAGAAATGCCCTGACCATATATAATTTCAAACTCTGCTTTCTTAAAGGGGGGTGCCACTTTATTTTTAACTACTTTTACACGGGTGTCATTGCCGATTATTTCATCGCCTTTCTTTATGGCTCCAATACGACGAATATCTAAGCGCACTGAAGCATAAAACTTCAACGCATTGCCACCCGTAGTTGTTTCTGGATTTCCAAACATAACACCAATTTTCATACGAATCTGATTAATAAAAATAACCAAGGTATTCGATCGTTTAATATTACCCGTCAACTTTCTTAACGCTTGAGACATTAACCGAGCCTGGAGCCCCATATGCGAATCACCCATCTCGCCTTCAATTTCCGCCTTGGGTGTTAGCGCTGCAACAGAATCAATAACCACCATATCCACAGCACCCGAACGGACCAGCATATCGGTAATTTCTAAGGCTTGTTCACCGGTATCGGGCTGAGAAACCAACAAGTCATCCACATTGACACCAATTTTTTCAGCATACGAAGGATCCAAAGCATGCTCAGCATCTATAAACGCCGCTGAACCGCCTAATTTTTGCATCTGTGCAATAACCTCAAGAGTCATCGTGGTTTTACCTGAAGACTCAGGACCATAGATTTCAACAACTCGTCCCCGCGGCAGGCCACCACATCCTAAAGCAATATCCAAGGATAAAGACCCCGTGGGCACCGTATCAATATCTCTTGATGCAGGGGAATCACCCATCCGCATGACAGCCCCTTTGCCAAATTGTTTCTCTATCTGCATTAACGCAGCATCTAACGCTTTCTTTTTATTGTCATCCATTAACTGTCCCTTTTATATGCCCACTAACTACCTACGACTGAAATCATAACGCACCCGACTACATAGCCATAAATATAGCTTACTCCGGGCGATACCATGCAATATAAAACACCTTTTTACACCCTACAAACTCGCCAGAACCTTGGCAACCGTCTCACCCATTGCTGAAGGCGTAGGGGCAATGGTGACACCCATATCAAGAAGTTGCTCTACTTTTTCACTCGCACTTTCACCTGTGGATGAAATAATCGCACCGGCATGCCCCATCCGTCGACCTTTCGGTGCCGTCAAACCAGCAATATAAGCGACAACCGGCTTGCTCATTTGCTCTTTAGCAAAGAAGCCTGCTTCAATTTCCTGAGGTCCTCCAATTTCACCAATCATGAGAACCACTTTAGTCTCTGGGTCTTGCTCAAACTTTTCCAATATTTTTTGGTGTGAACTACCATTAATAGGATCACCGCCAATACCCACTGATGTTGAAATACCGATACCTAAGGCCTTCATTTGATCAGCTGCCTCATAGCCAAGTGTCCCTGAACGACCCACAACACCGACTTCGCCAGGCATATAAATATGTCCCGGCATAATACCAAGCATGGCACGTCCTGGACTAATCGTACCTGCACAATTCGGCCCCGTGAGAACCATACGCCCCTCTTCAGGGAAATTTTTTAAATAATTTTTAACCTTCATCATATCTTGCGTCGGTATACCATCAGTAATAGCCACACAATATTTAATACCGGCTTCCGCAGCTTCCATAATCGAATCAGCGGCAAAAGCAGGTGGGACAAAAATAATACTCGCTTCGGCACCTAATTGTTCTACAGACTCCTTAACGGTATTAAAAACCGGACGCCCTAAATGCTGGACGCCTCCTTTTCCAGGGGTGATTCCACCCACAATATTGGAACCATAATTAATCATATCTTGGGCATGAAAGGTCCCTATTTTTCCGGTAAACCCTTGAATAACAATGGGTGTTCTTTCATTAATTAGAATTGCCATCGTCTATTCTCCTTGTCCCTTTGCTACCACTTCATTTCGTGCTGCTACAGCCTTTTCAGCCGCATCAGCTAATGTTTCCGCCATTATGATCGGGAGACCACTTTTTAAAATAATTTCTCGACCCTCATCTACATTGGTTCCAGATAACCGCACAATCAAGGGCATCGTCAATTCAATCTTCTTAACGGCCTTAACCACACCTTCTGCAATCCAGTCACAGCGATTAATGCCTGCAAAAATATTAACCAACATGACTTTAACATTGTCATCCGCCAACACCAATCGAAAGGCCTTTTCAGTTCGTTCCGGTGAGGCACCGCCTCCAACATCAAGAAAATTAGCCGGTTCACCCCCTGCTAGTTTAATCATATCCATCGTGGCCATAGCCAACCCAGCGCCATTGATCATACAACCAATATCACCGTCCAGACCCACATAACTCAAGCCTCTATCGGCAGCGGCCATTTCTCGTTCATCTTCTTGAGATTTATCCCGTAATTCCGAAATATTTTGACGCCGGAACAGGGCGTTGTCATCAAAATCCATTTTAGCATCCAGCGCAATGAGCTCATCATGGCCATTAACCACCAAGGGATTAACCTCTAACATGTTGGCATCGGTATCGCGCAAGGCCCGGTAACAACCTTCAATCAACTTTACTGCCTGACTTAACATGCTGGCAGGAAGACCTAAAGAAAAAGCCATTGCCCGTGCTTGAAAATCCTGTAGCCCAATCGCCGGTTCAATATAAATTTTTATAATAGCCTCTGGATTACTTTCAGCCATTTCCTCAATATCCATGCCGCCTTCAGATGAGCCAATCATCACAATACGCTCATATTCTCTATCAATTAAGAAACTCAGGTATAGCTCTCGAACAATATCTGTTCCCGCTTCAATATAAAGACGAGAACAAACTTTTCCTTTCGGGCCTGTTTGATGCGTCACAATAGTTTTACCTAATAAGTCCTCTGCCGCTGAAAAGACCTCATCCGGTGTTTTACAAATTTTAATAGCGCCTGCTTTACCGCGCGCACCTGAATGAATCTGTGCTTTTACAGCCCAAACATTGCCGCCAATATCGCGAGCACGCTGTGTCGCTTGCTCAGAACTGTACGCGAGCCCACCTTCAGCAATTTTAACGCCATAACCGGCTAAAATATTTTTAGCCTGATACTCATGAATATCCAAGTGCCTTCCCCTTCCTTAATCTAATACTGTTTATTTAGTCTTTAACGCAATTGCTTCGGCAGCCTTAACAACATTAGTTGCCATTTTTTCAGAAGCGGCATCAATTAAGCGCCCATCCAGAGCCGCAGCACCTTTACCCTGTTCAGCCGCTTCTTTCAGTGCCACTAAAATACGTTTAGCTTTGTCAACTTCTGTTTGTGGTGGTGTAAACACATCGTTAGCTAAGGCAATTTGCGACGGATGGATAGCCCATTTTCCTTCACAACCTAATGCAGCAGCTCGCTTTGCAGCAGCAGTATAACCCTCAGGATCCTTAATGTCCCCAAAAGGTCCATCAATAGGCCGTAAACCATAAGCCCTACACGCCACTGTCATTCGACTAATCGCTGCATGCCATTGGTCTCCTGGGTAATCAGGATTTAATCCGCCAATATTAGTGGTTCTGGCACGATTACTCGCCGCATAATCAGCAACCCCAAAATGTAATGCCTCTAACCTACCGGTTGCCCCATTACGAGCTATATCTTCAACATTTGCCATTCCCAAGGCCGTTTCGATCAAACACTCAATCCCAATTTTATGCGTTAACCCTTCTTGTACTTCGAGTTGGCTTAACATGGCTTCCACCATATAGACATCCGCATAAACCCCTACCTTGGGAATTAAGATCGTATCTAGTTTATCGCCAGCCTGTTCGACCAAGTCAACAACATCACGCACCATATATTGAGTATCCAGACCATTGATCCTGACAGAAACAGCAATCCCATGCCCCGCCCAATCTAAATCATTAATTGCCTCAATCACATTTTTACGCGCCTGCAACTTATCATCAGGCGCAACAGCATCTTCTAAATCTAAGAAAACAAAATCAACACCACTCGCCAGTGCTTTTTCAAACATCTCTGGACTTGACCCCGGTACTGCTAGTTCACAACGTTGAACACGTTGCACTGATGGTTCATACAATGTATAGCTCATAATAAATACCCAAACCTCTATAATTTCAATCAGATTATCTTAGCTACCACCGTAAATTTCAAAGCAACTAAAAGCAACCCATCATTATATATTCCAGCCGTCTTTTTTTCCATACTCCTGTTTTTATTTGCTGCAAAAATATCAGCTACCATGACCAGTACTGCCATTTGACAACAGCATTGCTGCTTTACAGCTTATATGGGATAATATTGGGTTATTTATTGATTTGCTAGAATGAAGCATATCGAATTACTTTAACTTTTATTTATAGAGGCACACCATGGCGGGTCGAAATCATCTTTACATCCCAGGTCCTACAAACGTTCCAACTGAAGTCAGCAATGCCATGCGCGTCGACATGGAAGACCATCGGTCACCGACCTTCCCAGAACTTCTCAAGCCACTATTGCACGACCTCAAAAAAATCTTTAAAACCGAACAAGGTCAAGCGTTCATCTTTCCTGCCACCGGGACTGCCGGCTGGGAAATAGCCCTAACAAACACCCTCAACCCCGGTGATAAAGTACTGATCTACCGATTTGGTCAATTCGCTCACCTCTGGATGGATATGGCAAACCGCTTAGGGTTTGAAGTCGAATGCCACGAAGTTGAATGGGGCCAAGGAATCCCTCTTGATGCGTTAGAAACACGCCTAAAGGAAGACAGCGGACATGAAATTAAAGCTGTCTTAGCCACCCACAACGAAACATCAACCGGCGTTACTTCCGATATCGGCGGCGTTCGTCTAGCCATGAATGCGGCCCAACATCCCGCGCTATTGTTTGTTGACGGTGTCAGCTCAATTGCAAGTATTGATTTTAGAATGGATGAGTGGGGCGTTGACGGCGCAATTAGTGGCTCACAAAAAGGCTTTATGCTACCTGCTGGCGGGGCTTTTCTTGCTTTCAGCCAAAAAGCTATGGCTGCCTGCGACACCAACACGTACCCGCGCTGCTTTTTAGACTTAAAAGACCACATCAACACGAATAAAGACGGTTATACGCCCTACACCCCCTCTACTCCAATCTTACATGGCCTCCGTAAATCGATAGATTTATTACTGGAAGAAGGCCTTGAAAATGTTTTTGCACGACACCACCGTCTTGCTGAAGGCACCCGAAAAGCCATTGCTGCTTGGGGTTTATCGCTCTGTGCCCAACCCGGTTTCGAATCTAACACCGTTTCTGCTGTTGTCGTTCCTGAAGATAAAGATGCCCGTGACGTTATTGCTACTGCCTACCATAAATACAACATATCACTGGGTGGCGGACTGACCGAAGTTGCCGGAAAAGTTTTCAGAATTGGCCATATGGGCAACATGAATGACGTTTCCATGCTGGGTGCCATCGCCGGGGTAGAAATGGCCTTACTTGACAATGGCTTTGACATCACACCCGGAAGCGGTGTGGCTGCAGCTATTGAATATTACCGCGCTACCGCCAACTAAACTCACACAATCTGTGGATAAACAACAGACTCTTTGCTGTTTATCCACGGGTCTTTAGAGCTTATTATCTGCTAAACTACCTGTTATTACTTGCAACAGGTAGTTAACGATGCAAAGACCCAAGGTTCTGGTCACCCGCAAATGGCCTTATGCTATTGAAAAAATCCTTACCAAAGATTTTGACAGCACGCTCAACCATCAGGACCACCCCCTAACACCTAAAGCGCTTAAAGATGCCCTAAGCCATTTCGACGCTATCCTCTCGACCGTTACCGATCCATTATCCACTGCTATTTTTAAAACCACGCCAATCCGCACTAAAATCATTGGCAATTTCGGTGTCGGCTTTAATCATATTGATATCCAAAGCGCCCAAGATCAGGGCATTTGCGTGACCAATACACCGGATATCTTAACGGACTGCACCGCTGATATAGCAATGATGTTAATACTGATGTCGGCTCGGCGCGGTACCGAAGGAGATCGCCTAATCCGTCAAAAAAAATGGCACGGCTGGCACCCTACCCACATGCTAGGGCAAAAGGTGACTGGAAAAACATTAGGACTTATTGGTTTCGGGCGCATTGCTCAAGCGACCGCTTACAAAGCACATTTTGGCTTTAATATGAAAATCATTTTCTACAACACCAGCCCAGTACCGTTCAACCGAACAGAACCCGTTAAAGCACACAGTTGCAACTCAATCGATGCCGTGCTAGAAACTGCAGACTTTATCTCAATCCATTGCCCGGGTTCACCTCAAAACCATCACCTCATAAATGAAGACCGGTTAAAACTTCTACACCCTAAAGCCCATCTGATTAACACGGCACGTGGCAGTATTGTCGATACCAAGGCCTTAATCACAGCACTTTCAAACAACTGGTTTGCCGGTGCCGGACTAGATGTTTTTGAAAATGAACCCGCAATAGAGCCTGAACTCCTAGCTCTCGACAATGTCACCTTACTTCCACACCTAGGGAGTGCTACCGAAGAAACCCGAAATGCTATGGGCCTTCGGGTTATTGAAAACATTAAAGCATTTTTTTCAGGGCAGACCCCAAGAGACCTTATTCGCTAACCAAACAACCCGTTGTTACACTAATCGCTACTGGGCAACAAATGCTTAACCGCATCGCGTTCTGCTTTTAACTCCAACTCTGTTTCTTTCATTTTTGCAATACTGAACTCACTGAGGTCAAGCCCTCGCACAATCTCAACGTCCCCGTTTACAACTCGCACAGGGTAAGAATAAATCAATCCGGGTTCAATACCATAACTCCCGTCTGATAAGACCGCCATATTGATCCACCCGTCAGACCGAGTATCAACGATCCAATCCCTCATTTGACAGACAGCGGCATAGGCTGCAGAGGCCACACTTGAATGCCCAAGGGCTTCAATAATAGCCCCGCCTCGCTGCTGAACAATGGGGATAAACTCCTCAACAAACCAATTATAGTCAACACAATCCAACGCCGCCGAGCCTTTAATCTGAGCATGGTGAATATCAGGGTATTGTGTTGCTGAATGATTACCCCAAATCACTATATCCTTGACATAATTTGGATGAACACCGGCTTGCTCGGCTAAAAGCCCAATCGCTCGGTGAAAATCCAAATAGATCAGCGCCGTGAAATTCTTAGCCCCTAAACCCTGGGCACTCTCTAGCGCAATCAGAGTATTGGTATTTGATGGGTTACCCGCGACCAATACTTTAACATCTCGACTAGCCACCTCACCCAATGCACGCCCATGCAAAACAAAAATCTCTGCATTGGCTTGCAACAAATCATTACGCTCCATACCGAGGACGCGCGGTTTTGCCCCCAACATAAAGACATAATCCGCTTGATTAAAAGCAACCTCAGGTTGATCTGTCACAATAACCTTATTGAGCAAAGGAAAGATGCAATCGTTCAACTCCATAACAATGCCCTTTAATACTGACAATTCTGAAGTCACCTCCAGTAAATACAAATTAATGGGGTGTTCTGGGCCTAACAACTCACCCGCGGCTATACGATAAATAAGTGCGTAACTAATTCTGCCTGCTGCACCGGTAATTGCAATGTTGACTGGGGTTTTCATAATCTCTTTTATTTTTAAAAAATTACCTTCGTCTTTCATCGTAACAAAGTACGATGCCACACATCAATAAAACACTGATTATTCCATTCATAACCATCAAACCTTTGATGGCCTGGTAACGACGTTGGGAACTTATTACCCCAGCGTCTTCTTTCACCCAAACTAAATTACAGTATAATTGATTCACAAACACTCATGAATGCAATTTATTTTTTTAACTTCCTCGCTAATTATGGAATCGCTGTGAAAAAATTACTCTTTCAATTTGATACGGACACCATTCCTTCTGTTTTCGATACGGTTGTTGCCTACGATGCCGGCGCCGACCATGTCATCGCTTATGGTGGACTGGCTCCAGAAACCATAAAGCCACAAGTTGAAGGCTGCATTTTTACACGCGCCCCTAAAGACAAAAAAAACACCGCTGTTTTTGTTGGCGGTAGTGAGATGACTGCTGGGCAAGCATTATTCGATAGTATTCAACAACAATTCTTTGCCAACTTTCGTGTCTCAATTATGCTCGACAGTAATGGCAGCAACACCACTGCTGCGGCTGGCGTTGCCAAATTGACCCATCAGGATTCGGTAAAAAACAAAAATGCTATTGTTTTAGCAGGAACCGGGCCTGTTGGTCAAAGAGCGGCTGCCCTGCTAGCGCTCGAAGGCGCTCATGTTTCCATTACCTCGCGCTCATTGTCTAAGGCTCAACAGGCCTGCCAATCGATCCAAAACCGCTTCAACGTTAAGGTCACCCCTGTTGAGGCCTTCGACAACACAGAACGCGCGAAAGCCATTGCAAAAACGCAGATCATTTTCGCTACTGGCGCTGCCAATGTGCAATTGCTCGAAGAAATGCACTGGAAAGACAGCCCGACCCTTGAACTCATTGCCGATGCCAATGCAACACCGCCTATCGGTATTGGTGGAACTGATATGATGGATAAAGGCATCAATAGACACGGCAAAATAGTCTGGGGCGCCATTGGCTTTGGAACCTTAAAGCTAGCTTTACATAAGGCTTGCATCAATCAACTCTTTGAGAGTAATGACCAGGTCCTCGATGCGAAAGAAATATTCGCCATTGCTAAATCAATGACCTAACGCCTGAACAGAGACAATACTTGCTGATGAAATTAAACCCTTTTAGCTGATTTAGCCAAGACTATTTTACGTTAGGAAAAATGACTCCCTTAGCTCTCCATTTACGTCAAGATGCCATAGATTTTTTTACCGCTGGCCTAGCCGCGGCCGACCCAGAAAAAGCCGTTAGAGCACATCTCAGTTACCAATCACAACAATTACGAATCAAGACGCTTTCAAACCATACCAGCCACCAACGCAGTGAAAACTGGTCCAAGGTTCATTTAATTGCACTTGGAAAAGCCGCCTGCAAAATGGCTATTTCAGCACAACAAATAATCCCTCCAGCGCTGTTCAGCACAGACCATATTGTCATTACCAATTATGAAAACATGGAACCTAGCGCCCATTTAAACATTATCGGTGCCGGACACCCGACCCCTGATGACGCAGGACTCTTTGCCGCCCGTAAAATGATTGACATAGCCCAAAAAGCACAAACTAACGAATTAGTTTTAGTACTCTTAAGTGGTGGTGGTTCATCACTGGCTCCTTGCCCGTCAACACCGATTAGCCTTATCGAAAAGCAATCCGTTAACGATTTATTATTAGCCTCAAGCGCAACGATTCAGGAAATAAATACGGTTCGAAAACATTTATCAGCCCTTAAAGGCGGACAATTAATTAAATATATCCACCCTGCAGATGTGCATACCTTAATTTTATCTGACGTGATAGACAATAACTTGAGTACTATCGCCAGTGGCCCGACAGTCCCTGACAGCACAACATTCCGAGATACCATTAAAATTTTAAAAAAATATGACCTGTGGAAACAGCTGCCCCAATCGGTTCTGAATCTTTGCAATCAAAGCGCTTTTCACCCTAACTATGAAACATTAAAGCCCAATCAATACCCTAATTATCAAGACCATATTAGCCTCATTGGCTCTAACGCGATAAGCATTAACCACATCCTTAGCGTTGCCAAAAAATACTATTATGAAACCTACCTTTACAGTAGTAAACTATGCGGTGAAGCGAAAGATGAAGCAGTAAAATTACTTTTTTTTGCACAAAAAATAATTAACCAAGGGATAACGAAACCCACCGCTATTATTGCCGGCGGTGAGACAACCGTTACCCTCAACGGTCAAGGTATCGGAGGTAGAAACCAAGAAATGGCCTTAGCCTTTACCCTTGCCGCTGAGCAATACGAACTCGCTGTTTCAAACTGGGTTTTTTTAAGTGCAGGGACAGATGGACGAGATGGACCCACAGAGGCCGCAGGAGCAATTGTAGATGCATCCTCCTATAACCGTATGGTCAAGTCCGCTATCAATCCAGCTGTTTTTTTGACGAATAACGATTCAAATACAGCCTTAGCCCATTCAAATGATTTACTTATAACAGGTGCAACCGGTACTAATGTCGCTGATTTACAAATTTTATTACTACAGCCTTTTTAATTAATATAGGCATTAGTTCACCCAGGAGATCTAAATGTTTAACACATCACAAACTATTGCCGACTATGACCAAGAACTTTCTGAGGCCATAGAACAAGAGATTCATCGTCAAGAAACACATATTGAACTCATCGCTTCAGAAAACTACGCCAGCCCTCGTGTTATGGAAGCCCAAGGGTCAGTACTCACCAACAAATATGCTGAAGGTTACCCCGGTAAACGTTACTACGGTGGCTGCGAACATGTTGACACCGTAGAGCAGCTCGCCATAGACCGCCTGAAAATACTTTTTTCAGCCGATTATGCCAATGTTCAACCTCATTCCGGCTCACAAGCCAACATGGCTGTTTACATGGCCTTACTACAACCCCATGACACCGTTCTGGGCTTAAGCCTTGCTGATGGCGGACACTTAACGCATGGTTCAAAACCTAACTTTTCTGGAAAAATCTATAACGCCATTCAATATGGCTTAGATAGCTCAACCGGCGAAATTGATTATGATCAAGTACAAGCACTGGCACATGAACACCAACCCAAAATGATTGTAGCGGGTTTCTCAGCCTACTCTAGAGTTGTTGACTGGGCCCGTTTCAGGGCTATTGCCGATGAGGTGGGTGCTTATTTACTGGTCGATATGGCTCATGTCGCCGGTTTAATCGCTGCAGATTTGTATCCCAACCCCGTCCCTTTTGCGGATATTGTTACCAGTACTACGCACAAAAGTCTTCGTGGACCGCGCGGTGGTTTTATTATTTGTAAAAATAATCCCGATATTGAAAAAAAATTAAACTCCATGATTTTTCCAGGCATTCAGGGGGGTCCGTTAATGCATGTCATTGCGGCAAAAGCCGTTGCCTTTAAAGAAGCACAAGAACCAAGTTTCATTAACTACCAGAAACAAGTTATTGCAAATGCCCGCGCCATGGCGGAGGTATTTATCAAGCGCGGTTATGACATTGTTTCCGGAGGAACGGATAACCACCTTTTACTCATTTCGTTAGTCGCTAACGGCATTACCGGTAAAGCCGCCGACGAAGCTTTAGGGAAAGCGCACATCACTGTTAATAAAAATGCTGTTCCTAATGACCCCCAATCACCCTTTGTCACCAGCGGTATCCGCGTAGGTACTCCTGCACCCACCACACGTGGCTTTAAAGAAAACGAAATCAGACTCATTGCAACTTTAATGTGTGATGTACTTGATAACATTGATAATGAAGCCATTATTAGCGATGTTCGAAACCAGGTCACACAATTATGCGCACGATTCCCAGTTTATCCAGCCTAACCCTTAATCCTTTAGTTTAATTACTTATTTAATTCATTTTATCTGGAGCTGTCACTATGTCTGATATCGAAATTGCTCAACAGGCCACTATAAAACCTATTCTGGCCATTGCTAAAGAACAATACGATATTGACAGTGAACATCTAGACCCGTACGGACACTATAAAGCTAAACTTTCTTTAGACTTTATCGAGAGCCTAAACGATCAACCGGACGGCAAACTTATTCTCGTTACGGCCATTAGCCCAACACCTGCTGGAGAAGGCAAAACAACCACTACAGTGGGCCTAACTGATGCGATGAACCAATTAGGAAAGAAAACCATCTGCTGTCTGCGTGAACCGTCCTTAGGTCCTTGTTTTGGCATTAAAGGTGGTGCTGCCGGTGGTGGCTATTCTCAAGTCATTCCTATGGAAGATATTAACCTCCATTTTACCGGTGACTTCCATGCCATTGGTGTTGCACACAATCTTTTATCCGCACTCATTGACAACCATATCCACCACGGCAATGCGCTTGGAATTGATGCAAGACGTATCCAATGGAAGCGCGTGGTTGATATGAATGATCGAGCTTTACGCAACATTACTGTCGGCATGGGCGGACCATTAAATGGTTATCTTCGTAGCGATAGTTACGATATTGTTGTGGCTTCTGAAATTATGGCTATTCTCTGTCTTGCAACTGGCCGCGCTGACTTAAAGGCACGTTTAGGACGGATCATTATTGGCTATCAACATGATGCCAACACGCCTATCTTTGCCAGTGACTTAAACGCTCAAGGGGCCATGGCCGCTCTCCTTAAAGATGCCATAAAACCCAACCTAGTTCAAACCCTTGAAAATAACATCGCCCTAATTCATGGCGGTCCATTTGCCAATATTGCACACGGGTGCAATACCGTCACGGCAACTAAAACGGCATTAAAACTGGCCGATTATACGGTCACTGAGGCCGGTTTCGGCGCAGATCTCGGGGCCGAAAAATTCATTAACATAAAATGCCGAAAATCTGGAATCACGCCTTCAGCAGTTGTCTTAGTGGCCACCATACGGGCATTAAAATTTCATGGTGGCATAGATAAAGAAAACCTAAATCAGGAAAATATTGAGGCTTTAAAACAAGGCTTTGAAAATCTCGAACGTCATTATAATAATGTGACCAAACATTACGGTCTACCTTGCGTCATTTGTATTAATCATTTCACCTTTGATACCGATGCCGAAATCCAATTATTATTAGACCTGTGTCAGCATATTGGTGCCCAATGCATAGTTTCCAAACACTGGGCTGAAGGCGGCGCGGGGGCTTTGCTACTCGCTGAAAAAATTGTTGATATTGTTGATAACAGAACACCCAGCTTTAAATACGTCTACGATAATAACGACAGTCTATGGGATAAAATTACCGCGATTGCCACTAAAATATACGGAGCCAGTGACGTCACAGCCCCATTAAAAATCAGGCAACAAATTGATCGTTGGGAACAAGATTATGGCTCTTTCCCAGTCTGTATCGCCAAAACTCAAATGTCATTTTCAACCGACCCAACAGCTAAAGGCGCTCCATCTGGACATACCCTTGAAATCAGAGAAGTTCGGTTAGCAAATGGTGCTGAATTTATGGTGGCCATTGCTGGCAACATGCTAACTATGCCTGGCTTACCTAAAACACCTGCTGCAGAACGAATCGATATTGAAGACGACGGCACCATAACCGGATTATTCTAATCTACGCGTTATTCACCCACCCCTGATTAGAATTGCCGTAACGCTTCTATAATGTCTTTGTAATCGGGTTCTTCGGTAATTTCAGCCACTAATTGCGTATAACGAACCGTATTAAATTCATCAATAATAAGCACTGCTCTCGCCATTAATCCAGCGAGAACGCCGGTTGTCATCTTTACCCCATAATCAACCGCAAATGAACTGCGAAAAGCGGATAAAGGAAAGATATTTTTAAGCCCTTCGTGCTTACAAAAACGGTCTTGTGCAAAGGGTAAATCAGCGGATATATTTAAAATTACCGTGTTATTAAAACCAACTACCTTCTCGTTAAACCACCGTGCCGATGCGGCACAAACCGGTGTATCTAAACTAGGCACTACATTTAACAGCTTTACCTTCCCTTCAAAAGCAGATAAATTCACGGTCTGTAATTTACGATTAACTAACGAAAACTCAGGAGCAAGTTCCCCCACTACGGGCAATTCACCACTAACCTGCATGACCTTACCTTGCAATGTTATTTCTGTCATCTTCTTCCTGCCTAGATTTACTATGAGTATTATTTACCTTTCGTTCGACTTCGCTTATGCATCTTAACTTTTCTATTCTTCTTAAGCTGACGCTCATCACGCTTAAGTTGCCGATCAGTCAGTGCGTGTTTCCTATTTTTATATGGATTTTCACCTGATTTAAATTCAATCCGAATTGGCGTTCCTGCCAGCTTTAGACGTTCACGAAAAAAATTCATCAAATAACGCTTGTAAGCATCCGGCACTGAATCCGTCTGATTACCATGAATGACCACGACCGGAGGATTTTGACCGCCCTGATGCGCATATTTTAATTTGATTCGCTTGCCACGAACTAACGGCGGTTGGTGCCCTTCTACGGCATATTTCAACACCTGCGTTAAACCAGGTGTTGACATGTCCATCATAGCCGCTTGATAAACTTTTTCTGTCATATCAAACAACTTACCCACACCACTGCCATATAACGCTGAAATAGTATGTTTCTGAGCAAAAGTCAGAAAGGGTAGTTTAAGCTCTATTTGTTTTTTAACTTTTTCTTTATGTTCGGCGGTCAAGCCATCCCACTTATTAAGGCCAATAATCAACCCTCTACCTGCCTCTAAAACTAAACCCAATAAGCTGGCATCTTGGTCGGTAATACCTTCACTGGCATCGATCAAGTAAATCACCACGTTGGCACTATCAATAGCTTGTAACGTCTTGATGATACTAAATTTCTCAATAACCTCTGAGACTTTTGATCGTCGCCGCATGCCGGCAGTATCAATTAAAGTATACGCTTTACCGCGACGCTCAAATTCAATAAAAACACTGTCTCGCGTTGTACCCGGCTGATCAAAAACAACAACCCGCTCTTCACCTAACAACCGATTAATCAAGGTTGACTTGCCCACGTTAGGACGACCAACCACAGCAATACCAATCCGCTTTTCTTGTACCGTTTCAGTCGCTACAGGTTCATCAGGAACCAACTCATTAATGGCTTGTAATAAGGTGCCTACGCCACGACCATGGGTCGCAGCCATTTTGATCGGATCCCCTAACCCTAGAGCGTAAAACTCAAGCCCGGCTTGTTCTTGATTAAGTCCATCAATTTTATTAGTGACTAATAAAACCGGCTTTGATAACTTTCTTAATTGCTCTGCTATCGCTTGATCTGATGCATTTAAGCCATCACGCGCATCGACCATAAAAATAATAACATCAGATTCCTGAATAGCGATTTGAACTTGTTTTCTAGAAAAGGCATCAACACCTTCAACATCATCGGCAATACCTCCCGTATCGACGACTAAACAATCTCGTTCTCCGCGTTTGATATGCCCATATTGTCGATCCCTTGTTAAACCCGGGTAGTCCGCAACCAAAGCGTCACGCGAACGCGTTAAATAATTAAACAACGTGGATTTTCCCACATTGGGCCGCCCTACTAATGCTATGACTGGTAACACTCTAATTCACCCCTACAGGATAAGCTTTTAAAGCAACAACGGATCCGCCACTGCCATAAACGTAGACAATATTATTTTTAACCTGCGGCGGTGCTATGATGGCTTCATCGGTCGCTTGTATGCGCCCGAGTTGGCGACCATCATCACTGGAAAACCAATGGACATAGCCTTCAAAATCGCCGACCAAGACATAGTCTTGATAAACTGCCGGTGCTGTTAACCTGCGCATATGTAAATCTGACTGCTTCCATAAACTACCCCCTGTACGCTGGTCTAATTGCCAAACATTACTTTCTGTATCTGACAAATATAAATAACGCCAGTCATGGCTGATTCTTGAATAAGACGACACGTCCTCATTAGCCCAAATAAGATCCCCATCGATAGTCAAAACTGCACTGGTACCGCCTTGATAGCTTGCTATATAAATAACATCATCGATAATGATCGGGTCAGTATCCAAATCAACTAAGCGTTCAATCTGTGTTCGACCACTGGGTATAGCAAGGCTTGCATCCCATAAATTCTTACCACTTTGGAGTTGTAACGCAACCATTCGGCCATCGGCAAAACCGATGAAAACACGACCCGAATCAATAACCGGCTGACCATTCCCCCGAATCGATAATGCTGGGACAGAACGCTCAAAAATCCAACGTTGTTTTCCTGATATCTCATCAAATGCAATCACTTTACCGTCAATGGTTCGAACAACAACAAGCCCCTCACTGACTACTGGACTCGCTAACACTTCACTGGTTACCTGTGCAACCCAAGCCGTGACACCATTGTCTCTATTGAGCGCTACTATCTGAGCATCATGGGTGCCAAAAAATAAATTATCACGACCCAAGGCAATACCGGCTGAAATGGAAAAACCCGTTTCTCTCAGCCAAGCTACCGTTCCAAATTGAAGGCTAAGTGCTTCAACAACACCCTGGCTTCCTGCACTATAAATCAAGTCATCTGAAACAGCCAGAGCTAACCCCAAAGCTTGATCGTCAACCCCCGCACCAACTTGTTTTTCCCATAAAACATCAATCGTTACAGCCGGCTCATAGTCTGTTAATTTTTTAGGTGGTGTGGCATTATCTTTACCGCCTATTAAACCATAAGCAAAGCGATGCACACTATCCTTGGCCGTCTGAACTGCAGAACAACCGGTCAAATTAATAACAACCCATAACAGTAAAACTAACTTCATTCTGTCGCTTCAATAATTTCAGGAATCGTCAGGTCATTAATCTTAAGCTGCATCAATGGTGTTTTACGTCCTTTCCTAACAGCATTTTGGTAGGCTGTACGCGCTTCCCCTCGACGGTCTAATGCAACATATAGGTCGCCGGTTAATTCTTCATAAATACCTTCAAAACTTTCTGCTTGTGTTGGATCGACTTCAGCAATTAATTGAAGCCCTGAATCATATTCTTCGGACGCCAATAACAATCGTATCAAGCGAATTCGAGCAATATGGTTGATTTCTCCGACCGAAGATGCAACCAATTTATTTAAAACAACTTTAGCAGCATCATAATCTTTATTTTCAACTTTGATTTTGGCTTGAAATAAAGCTGAATATTCAGCATAAGGTGTTGCCTCATATTGCTGAGCCAAACGCTCTGCTATCTTAAGCGCCGAATCTGTTTTTCCTTCTTTTTGATCCGACAATAACTCCGCATATAAGTTAGCGCCCTCAATTGTTAAATCAGCCTTATAATTCGTCCAATATTTCCAAGACAAAACAATAGCAATAGCAACAACAACACCTGCAATAATTGCAGTTCCATTGGCTTTCCACCACCGTTTTAATGCTTCTACTTGTTCTTCTTCTGTATCGTAAATTTCCACGTCTGCTTTACCTTATTTTAAAAAACTGTTATTCAACTAATGTGACTCGAAAAATTAGCCTTCAAGACTCAATGCTTGCTGTAGATACTCGACTACTTCTGTTTGACTCATACTACTTTGATCCTGATGTATCCGAAGCGCTTTAACGCCGACCTTTTTATTAGCAACTTCCTCGTCACCTACAATTAAAGCCACTTCGGCACCACTCTTATCAGCCTTCTTAAACTGACTCTTAAAACTGCCTCCGCCACAATGGAGCTGTAATTTCAACTCGGGAAATTGATCTCTTAACGTTTCTGCTAAAACCATAGCAACGGCTTGCGCCTTATCACCGACACAGATCATATAAACATCAACCAAACGAGTCATACTAGACTCTTCATCAAGCATTTCGACTAATGCCATTAACCGTTCCATACCCATTGCAAAGCCAATTGCAGAGGAATTACGGGCACCCAATTGTTCAACCAAGCTGTCATAACGCCCCCCGGCACAGACCGTACCCTGAGCGCCTAATTCGCTGGTTACCCATTCAAAAACAGTATGCCCATAATAGTCAAGGCCACGGACTAAACGAGGATTAATCGTATAAACAATCCCTAAGTCATCGAGTAGACCGGTCAGCCCTTTAAAATGATTAAGACTATCTTCGCCTAATGAATTCATTAAGGTTGGCGCTTGTTCAACTAACGCTTGTATGTCAGGATTCTTACTGTCAAGAATTCGCAAAGGATTAGTTTGTAACCGGCGCCGACTATCTTCATCCAATAAAGCTTCATGTTTTGAAAAATAAACAATTAATTCTTCTCGGTAATGCTGTCGTTCCTCTTTTGAGCCTAACGTGTTCAATTGCAATTCTAACTTATCTCTTATACCTAGTTGAGTCCACAGTCGATGCCCGATAACAATCATTTCAGCATCAATATCAGGACCCGCCATACCATACGTTTCCACACCTAACTGATAAAACTGCCGATACCGGCCTTTCTGCGGACGTTCATGGCGAAACATGGGGCCGTAATACCATAGCCGCTGAATCTGGTTATAAAGCAAACCATGTTCAATACCGGCCCGAAGACACCCTGCCGTTCCTTCCGGCCTTAAGGTTAATGAATCACCGTTACGATCATCAAAGGTATACATCTCTTTTTCAACAATATCTGTAACTTCCCCAATTGAACGATTAAACAATTCAGTTTTCTCTACAATTGGCAAGCGGATTTCCTGATAACCATAACTGCTTAAAACCCGTTGGAATACGCTTTCAACCCGTTGCCAGTGTTGCGTTTGTTCCGGAAGCACATCATGCATTCCCCTTATTGCTTGGATATTCTTAGCCATAAATCCGTCTAATTTATTCTCAATTATTGAAAGTAGTCTCTTAAAAAGAGACTACTTAGTTAACTAGTACTCTTTATTTCACCAGCGATTTAGCTTCTGTTGATGCGGTAAAATGTTCCTTTAATACCCGCTTATACTGTTGCGTCGCATTTAAATGCCCGAGTTGTTTTGCAATCTGATAGGCCAATAAAACGGATGCTGACGTTTCAACATGAACGGTAAAAAATTGGTCTAAATACTTGCGTGCCAAATGAAACTCTCGGTTCGAAAATTTAAGTTTTGCTAAATCGAGAAAAACCGGCCCATATCGATCATTTCGTTCAATCGCTTGTAAAAAATTATTCTCAGCAAGCACTAAGTCCCCATTCAAAACCTGACATTGACCTGCATTCCGGTGTGTTAGCCATAGCTTATTATTTAAAGGTAAGTTAGTCGCCTTAATAAGCATTCCAAAACCATTGTTAATATCCCCACGCTGACACAAAAATCGTCCGTAATTATTTAACACACTGGGGTTATCCGGAGCGAGCACGATGGCACGTTTATAGTGATACCGTGCTAAATCATCTTTACGGGTGGTGTCATAGAATATAGCCAAGGCGTTATGACTGGAGAAATTTTCATCATCAAGAGCATACGCTTTTTTTAACTTTGTTAAGGCAACATTATAGTTACCTATTTCCATATACCGAAGACCCAAATCAATATAGAGTTGCGCCTGTAACCAACGCTTGTCCTGATCTCTAGCATTAGTTGTACTACACGCCGCTAAAAAAAACATTACGCCAACTATGCAACCCACCTTAAAATAAAAGTAATTATTATGTGATTTGGTCATCATTTACGGTAATAATCAGTCTTTAACGAAAGTATTAACCCGAGACAGATTGAGAATTAACTCTCCTTTTTGCTAACTTATCTTGTCGTCTACTTTTATCTTTTACCTTTCCAACCAACTGCCCGCATGCCGCATCAATATCCTCACCCCGTGTTTTTCTGACCGTGGTCACAATCCCCGCTTTATGTAAAACATTTTTGAATGCTTCAATTGCACTTGGGCTAGAACATTTATATTCTGAGTTTGGAAATGGGTTAAAAGGTATCAAATTCATTTTACATGGCACATGTTTTAATAACCTGACTAATGCGCGTGCATCGGTAAAAGTATCATTCACACCATCGAGCATGACATACTCAAAAGTAATAAAACCTCGCGGTGAATGTTTAATAACATCCTGACAGGCTTCCATTAATTGCTCCAAGGGATATTTCTGGTTTATTGGAACTAACTCATCACGCAACACATCATTAGCTGCATGTAAAGAAACTGCAACACTAACATCGCAGACTTTTGACAACCTATACATTGCTGGGACGACACCTGAAGTACTGACTGTTACGCGCCGTTTTGATATCCCATAAGCACAATCATCGAGCATTAAATTGACGGCTTTAACGGTATTATCAAAATTGAGTAGCGGTTCGCCCATACCCATCATAACGACATTCGTTATTTTCGAGTCAGCCCCCAACCGATTCTTCGCCACCCATAATTGACCAATGATTTCAGCCGTTGTTAAATTTCGATTAAACCCTTGCTGTGCGGTTGAACAAAAAGTGCAGGCTAACGCACACCCTACTTGTGAGGAGATACACAGGGTGCCGCGTTTTTTCTCTGGGATAAAAACCGTTTCAACACGGTTCCCACAAGCCATTCTTAAGATCCATTTAACCGTACCATCACTGGCTACTTTCTCTAAAACGATCTCAGGAACTGTAACCGTACAATGCTCTTTTAAGTAAGTTCTAAGTGACTTACTTAAATCCGTCATCTCATCAAAATCACTCACTCCCACCTGATAGAGCCATTTGAGCAATTGCTTTGCTCGAAAGGGTTTCTCACCTATTTTCTCAAAATACGCGGCTAACCCCTTCTTATCAAAATCAAGCAGGTTATCAGTATGCCTTTTAACGGGTTCTAGGACAGAGTTCATCGTCATTAAAAAAGAATGCAATTTCTACTGCGGCAGTTTCTGTAGCATCTGATCCGTGTACCGCATTTTCATCAATACTTGCTGCAAAATCAGCACGGATGGTACCGGCATCAGCTTCCGCTGGATTGGTTGCACCCATTAACTCGCGATTTTTTAATACCGCATTTTCACCTTCCAGAACTTGCATCATCACAGGCCCTGAAATCATAAAAGAGACCAGATCATTAAAAAAAGGACGTTCGCTATGCTCCCCATAAAAACCTTCTGCCTGTTCTTTAGTCAGATGTAACATTTTTGATGCAACAATACTTAGACCATTTTTTTCAAAACGACTGTAAATATCTCCGATTACATTTTTAGCGACTGCATCGGGTTTTACAATAGAAAACGTACGTTCAACTGCCATTTATCTCTCCAAAATAAAAAAATTAAATTCCTAACGATTTACCTACGGGCGGGTATCAATATCCAGCCCTTCTTTCTCAGGTAACATCAAATCCTCTTTACGAACACCCAGCGCCAACACCACTGGGCTTGCAATAAATATCGACGAATACGTTCCCGTCAAGACACCCACTAATAATGCGATAGCAAAATTATGAATAATTTGACCCCCCAACAAGGCCAAAGCAATCAATACCAGTATGGTGGTAAGCGATGTCATTAATGTCCGACTCAAGGTCTGATTTAATGAGTTATTTAAAATGTCCTGTGGCGTCCCTTTTCTAAGATTCCTAAAGTTCTCCCGTATCCGGTCATAAACAACAATCGTGTCATTCAATGAATACCCGATAACGGCTAAGATAGCGGCTAATACCGTCAAATCAAACTCTAATCCAAAAACAGAAAAGAAACCTAGTGTAATAACCACATCATGAATCAATGCGGCCACTGATCCCAAAGCAAATTTATATTCAAATCGCCACGCCACATAAATTAAAATACCAAACATCGAATACAATAAAGCCAATCCACCGTCTTCCGCTAGTTCATCCCCGACTTGAGGACCGACAAACTCGACCCGTCTCAAATCAGCTATTTGTTCCGAAGAACTATTGATTGCCTTCAAGACCTGAACACTGGCTTGTGAATGATTTACACCTTCGCGTGGCTTAATACGAATCAATACATCTTTTGCGGTTCCGAAATTCTGTACCGTCGCATTACTGAATTCATGTGCTTCTAAGGCAGACCGAATACTCTCAAGCTCAACTATTTCACCATAGCTAACCTCAATTAATGTCCCCCCAGTAAAGTCAATTCCCAACTTCAGGCCATTGACAATCAATGAGGCCGCAGAAATAAGCAGTAATAAACCTGAACCGACTAAAGCGATTTTTCGTTTACTTATAAAATCAAAATTTTGTTTTAACATGACCATATGAAATATGTTCCTAGCCTTAATTAAAGTTACTTAACGTTCAAATACTACAGTGACAAACGCTTTACGCGTTGCTTGCCGTATATTAAATTAATCATCATCCGTGTCCCCATAATTGCTGTAAACATAGACGTCATAATTCCAAGCGATAATGTGACTGCAAAACCCTTAATCGGCCCAGTACCAAAGCCAAAGAGGACTAACGCCACCAGCAAGGTAGTAATATTAGCATCGAAAATAGTCCCAAACGCCTTTTCATAACCCGCATAGATACTGGCTTGGGGAGAATTACCGTTTCGTAATTCTTCTCGTATCCGCTCAAATATCAGTACATTCGCATCCACCGCCATACCGACGGTTAAAACAATCCCCGCAATCCCAGGTAATGTCAACGTGGCCTGAATCATGGATAATAACGCGATAATAATAATTAAATTAAACGCTAATGCCACATTGGCGACCAAACCAAAAACCTTGTAATAGGCGGCCATAAAAACCAGCACTAAAACAAAACCAACAAAAACCGATAATGTTCCTTGGTCGATATTATCCTGCCCTAAACTCGGACCCACTGTTCTTTCTTCCACTATTTCAATCGGAGCCGCTAATGCACCTGCCCGCAACAATAAGGCTAGATTACGCGCTTCAGTGGTACTGTCTAAGCCGGTAATTTGAAACCTTTTACTAAAGACACCTTGAATAGTGGCCACATTAATCACTTCTTCAATTTTTTCCTTATGACGAACCTTCTTGCCATTACTGATACGCGTTTCAACCTTATTTTCAATATAGACAACCGCCATCGGTTTACCAATATTATCACGCGTGGTCCGTCCCATTTTCTTGGCGCCAATCCCGTCTAGGGTAATATAGACAGCCGCTGCGTTATTTTGGTCAAGCCCTGATGAAGCATCAACGATTTGATCGCCGGTAACAATAATCTGACGCTTCAACAAGATCGGCTGCCCATTACGCTCACGATAAAGTCGTGTACCAATCGGTTGTTTACCTTTAGCAGCACGTTGAGCGTCATGTTTAACATCAACCATTCTGAATTCTAATGACGCCGTCGCACCCAGAATTTCTTTTGCTCTCGTGGTATCTTGAATCCCTGGCAATTGCACAACAATCCGTGCATCTCCTTGCTGTTGAACAATCGGCTCAGCAACACCCAGTTCGTTGACCCGATTTCGCAGTGTGGTCATGTTTTGGGCTAACGCAAACTTCTTTATTTGTTCTTGTTCATCCAGCGAAATACGCGCCTCAATAACAAATAACTCTTTACCATCACTCAGTTTAAGATTTCTAAACTCAGTACCTAGCACAGCTTTTGCATTAGCCGCATCCGCTTCTGATTTTAATTTAACTTGAACAAAGTCATTAACCTTAGCAATCGAAGCATAGCGAATTTTCTCAGCCCGTAATGCCCCTCGAATATCACCGACATAACGTTCCTCTGCTTGTTTGACTGCCGCATCCATATCGACCTCAAGCAAAAAATGGACACCCCCTCGCAAGTCCAAACCTAAGTACATCGGTTCGGCGGCAATAGCTCGTAACCATGACGGTGTCGCAGGAGCCAAATTTAGGGCGGTCGTAAATCCTCGCCCTAAAGCACTTTTTAAATAATCAGCTGCTTTTATCTGATCATCAAGGCTTTCCAATCGAACCAGTATTTGGTCGTCATTAAATTCAATCGCCTTTGCAACAATACCTTGCGCTGTTAAGGTTTCTTTAATTAAATTAAGCTGGTCGTCAGTAAGTTGCGTAGTCCGGGTTGATGAAATCTGTACCGAAGGGTCATCACCATAGATGTTAGGTAACGCATAAAGCAAGCCCAACCCCAAGACCATAACAATAAATAAATTTTTCCAAAGAGGGAAAGTGTTCTGCATAGTAATTCCAAAAACAAAATGAATTCATAAAAACAACACCCTTAGACCGAGCCTTCTCATACTCAACCTAAGGGGAAATATTTCGAAGAGACGACTTATGAATTATTTAATCGCTTGCTTTGAACTTTAAAGGTGCCTTTAGGCATCAAATTTTGAATCGCTTGTCTTTGTACTTGCACAACAACATTATTGCCGATATCTACCTGCACAAAATTATCATCCAAACTCACCACTCGACCCAACATTCCACCGTTGGTAACCACTTCGGCCCCTTTTGCTAAGGCTCCGATCATTTTCTTTTGCTCTTTACCTTTCTTTTGTTGTGGTCGAATAAATAAAATATAGAAAAAAAACAAAATCCCTAAGGGAAAAGCTAAACCTTGCCACCCAGGACCGTCTCCTGCAGCTGCTGCAGCTGCCACGGTTTCACCAACCGCTAATGCGTCAGAAATAAAAAAACTCATTGTCTTATGCCCACTGTTTAAAATATTAGTTTGATTAGAAAAAACATACCATTATGCCACAATAGGAACCACT
>DUCI01000043.1:0-11212 GCA_012959905.1 Methylococcaceae bacterium
CGGTATTCAGGCCGCTATCGAGAAATTTATTTAACCGAATAAACAATAACTCAATCAACCACGTAAACGGCGCAGATTTTATAGGGTTTGAATTTTTTTTACTTAGCCTGAGGATTTAACCACGCTAAATAATCACTAACACCCTCTTCTACACTCATAAATGGGTGCTCACAACCGGCAGCCCTTAAGTTTTCGAGATTGGCTTCTGTGAAGCTTTGGTAACAGCCAACGAGGTGCTCTGGAAATGGAATATAAGTCAATGATCCCGTGCCATGAAAATTAATAACGGCAGACGCAACATCATTAAATGCTTGACTACGGCCTGTCCCCAAATTAAATATTCCACTTTTATCTGGATTATCCAAGAACCATAAGTTGACCGCAACCACATCCTTGATATAAACAAAATCACGTTGTTGTTCGCCATCATCATAACCGTCACAGCCTTCAAACAAGCGTATTGACCCATCATCAAGTAATTGATTATTTAAATGATAAGCAACACTTGCCATACTACCCTTATGACTCTCTCTAGGGCCATAAACATTAAAGTACCGCAAGCCAACCACTTGGGTCGTTAATCTTCCCTGTTGTCGTCTAATATACTGATCAAACAAAAACTTAGAATACCCGTATACATTCAACGGTGACTCACAAGCAGGGTCTTCTTTGAAGCCCTGAACATCACCATAGACGGCCGCACTTGAAGCATAGATAAAAGGAATTTGTTGGCGCTCACAAAAGGCTAATAGCGCCTGACTATAATGATAATTATTAGCCATCATATAGCGTCCATCCCATTCTGTTGTTGCAGAACAGGCCCCTTCATGAAACACCGCCGTTATCGCTGTACCGTCAAAGACACCTTTCTTAATTTGCTCAAGAAAGACATCTTTGTCAATATAGTCAGCAATTTGACAGTCGACAAGGTTCTTGTATTTAACACCGTCGGTTAAATCATCTACAACAAGAATCTCATCATAACCGCGCTGGTTTAATCCATGGATGATATTACTACCAATAAAACCAGCACCGCCCGTCACAATAATCATGACAAGGCGTTATTCCGCAACCACTTTTACTTCAATGCTAATAACCACATCTGAATGCAGACTAATATCAAGCGTATAATCACCTACAGTGCGAATCACACCATCCGGTAGACGTATTTCGTGCTTAAAGACTTCAACACCCGCTGCTGTCACTGCATCAGCAATATCTTGCGTTCCGACAGAGCCAAATAACCGGCCCTCTTCACCTGCTTTTTGGGTAATCGTAATATCAAGGCCTGATATCTTTTCAGCACGCGCTTGTTCAACCGCTAATTTTTCAACCTCTATTTTCTCAAGTTCAGCGCGACGCTGCTCAAATTCAGCAACTTTTGCTTTCGTTGCAATAACGGCCTTACCGTGGGGAATTAAATAATTACGTGCATAGCCCGACTTAATTGAAACACGGTCACCTAAAGACCCTAACTTACCTATTTTTTCCAGAAGGATAACTTCCATTTTCTTAACCTCTCAACTTTTTACTCTATGATCCATAGAGTAAAGAAACCAATACTGTTAACCATTGGTTCGATTTAAAATTTTTTCTCTCATATTTAACCAGCTGTCACTAAAACCGGTGACCGCTACTGGCAAAAAAACAAGAGGCGTTATGAAACTAAACATGAACATACAACCATAAAAAAGGGATACCATCGTACGAGAATTACTTTTAGCTGTCAGCAAGACATGAAATACGGCCATTCCAACAAAAGTATACAAAACAAAGAATGGCACGATCATATTCCACGCTATTTCTGCAGTACTTGTCTCAGCAAATAAGCCACAAGCAACAATAACCAGTAAAATATTAGCTACGCGCTTATTGGTTTTTAATGCCAGAAACTCCTGTTTAAAGCCTTCACTGCTAGACAACATAGCTTGACACCACCTTGCTAGAATAACACTTAACAAGACCCCTGATATATATCCTGCTGCCACCATTCCCGTCATGTAATGCGCTAATTGCTGAACCGAAAGAGTCAACTGCTCGCTAGAAATTTCTGGTTTGTTACCCTCAGACAACATTGGCGCTATGAGGTTAGTTAATGTTTCACCCCAAAACAAAGCGGGATCTGATATTAAAAGATAAAACCCAATAACAGATACAACGCCCAATAATACCGCCATTTCGATTGCTCTAGCTAGGTTACGAGTCACATAAAGTACAATCGATATAAGCCAAACAGGCAACCAAATCAACAGACCATAACCCAAAACAAACAAAAAGTTATCTACCAAAAAAAACCCGAAAACAGCGCCAAGAGTCGCTGCTAGCAATAAAACCATCAGCCCTTCCGAAACCCCTTTCCGTAACGTTACCAACGATACAACACAACAACTCAATACCGTAATGGGCGGAAACAACAGAGACAACAACGCAAAAGTCGTCGCCATTAATACGGCTTGCAGACGACCTTTCATCATATATTCAGCTAAAAAATACACTAAACGTTCCCTTTTAAACGCTACGATTACTTATGCGCATCACAGTAAGGAATCAAAGCAATAAAACGCGCACGCTTAACGGCGATCGCTAATTGACGTTGATATTTAGCTGCTGTTCCGGTAATACGACTAGGAACAATTTTTCCGGTCTCGGTAATATACTCACCTAATAAGTCCAGATCCTTATAGTCAATTACAACATTTTCTTCTGATGAAAAACGACAATATCTTTTGCGTTTCATCTGCCGTGAATTATTACTTCTTGGTTTGTTATTTCTAGCTCTCATTAGACTTGTCCTGTTCTTTTTCCACAGATTTTGGGGTTACTACAGCTGCAGCCTTACTAGGCGTCTCACTGACAGGTGTTCTCTGCGCCGCTTTCTTGTCTTCTTCTATTGAACTGGCAATAGGCGAAGGATCAGTAATAGCAGAATCTTTTACCAAGGTTAAACTTCTTAAAATAGCATCGTTAAAGCGGAAGCCACTTTCTAACTCTTCCAATGTAGCTTGATCACACTCAACATTCATCAACACATAATGTGCTTTGTGAATTTTATTAATTGGGTAAGCTAAATGACGGCGCCCCCAATCTTCTAAACGATGAACTTTCCCTGAAGCAGCTTCAATGGTTGCTGTATAGCGTGTTACCATTGCTGACACTTGACCGCTTTGGTCTGGGTGCACTAAAAAGACAATTTCATAATGTCGCATTATTTCTCCTTTTGGTTATTAGCCCCTCATCAAGTGATGATGGAGCAAGGTGGTTAAATTAAACGTTCAATTATACTATAAATACTCCCAACACCACAAGCTATACGACCTTAGCAACTTTCTCCCGTCTTTTTTACAGTTCTTCACCAGCCACCGCCCATTTAAGCACCCTTAAAATTGTTTGTACTTACCCACGAATTAAGAAATTCAACCCTAATTTCAGTAATAAACTTGACAAAAATCACTAATCATAGAAACTAGATAGCAACTTAACTCTTTTACCCATACATCCTTGAACGACATACCCCTGAGCTACCTCTTTTCACTTCTTTTTGCTTTAATTGTTTTCTCCGCGTTCTTTTCAGGCTCTGAAACGGCCTTGATGACAATCAATCGCTACCGACTTAAACATTTAGCAAAAAAAAACCATCCTGGTGCTGCACGAACACAAAAACTACTGAACCACCCCGATCGATTAATCGGTTTAATTCTACTCGGCAATAATTTTGTCAACATTCTAGCCTCTTCGGTGGCGACACTCATCGCACTTCGACTTTACGGGGAGTCAGGAATTGCCTTTGCAACACTCTTATTGACGGCTATTATCCTCATTTTTGCAGAAGTAACACCTAAAACATTCGCTACCATAAAACCACAATCACTGGCCTTTTTTGCCGCTTGGATATACACCCCGTTACTCAAAATCTTTTACCCCTTAGTCTGGGTAATCAACTTGATTGCTAATGCTTTATTGCTAGCATTAGGAATAAGAAACCATCCTAATAACGAAATGCAATTAGACACGGAAGAATTAAAAAGCATTGTTTCTGAAGCAAATACCGCACTTCCCGAACGTTATAAAAAAATGCTTCTCGGTATTCTAGATTTAGAATCAGCATCTGTTGAAGACATTATGACGCCTAGAAATGAAATTAATGGCATTGATTTAGACGACCCCATTAAAACAATTATCAAACAAATTAGAACATCACCAAGCTCAAGACTACCGGTTTTCAAAAAAAGCATCGATAATGTGATTGGTGTCATTCATTTAAAAACGATAATTGCTCACACGTACAGCCGTGATTTTTGCCTTAAAACCATCAGCAAAACCCTAACTAAGCCCTACTTTATTCCCAACACCACACCGCTTCATGCACAAATCCATAACTTCAAAAATGAGAAACTAGAACTCGCACTGGTTGTCGATGAATATGGTGACGTCCAAGGCCTAATCACCCAATATGATTTGCTCCATGAATTAATCAGCGAGATTACGGCCAAACCCATGGAAGTCATCCTTAACAAGGATGGTAGCCGTCAAGTCGATGGCTCAATCACTATCCGCGAGTTAAATCGCATTACCGCCTGGTCTCTTCCAACCGAAGGTCCGAAAACGCTCAATGGACTCATTATTGATTTCATGGAAACCATTCCAGATCCTGGCACTAGTTTACGCCTGCACGGCCATACCATCGAGATCATTAAACGTAACGAAAACCTGATCACCCAAGTCAAATTCCTATCGAAAAACTAATCTAGAATCAATGCAGATAACGCCTCTTCCAGCGTAGAAACAAGAACGATTTCGAGTGCAGAATCAAACAACTTAGGTGCGTTTGCACGCGGGATAATGGCTTTATTAAATCCTTGCTTACTGGCTTCTCGCAAACGCTCCTCGCCATTTTGCACCGGCCTAATTTCTCCAGCCAACCCTATTTCACCAAACACCATCCACGTTTTGGGAATCGGCTTAGCCCTAAAACTTGACAAAATCGCCATCAAAACAGCTAAATCTCCCGCTGTCTCAGTGATTCGGACACCGCCGACCACATTAACAAAAACATCTTGATGCACCATAGAAACACCACCGTGACGATGCAATACGGCTAATAACATTGCCAATCTATTTTGCTCCATCCCCAATGCAACTCGGCGCGGATTACCCGCATGGCTTTCATCCACTAAGGCCTGAACCTCAACCAACATGGGGCGACTACCTTCCCGTGTCACGGTCACTACACTCCCAGAAACCTCACTTTCATGACGTGACAAAAAAATAGCCGATGGATTTTTAACTTCTTGAAGCCCCGTTTCAGTCATAACAAAGACACCGAGCTCATTAACAGCCCCGAAACGATTTTTAATCGCTCGAATAATTCGATGCCGACTCCCTGCATCGCCTTCAAAATACAATACACTGTCAACCATATGTTCAAGTACTCGCGGCCCGGCTAAAGCTCCATCTTTAGTCACGTGTCCAACCAGAAAAATGGTTGTTTGTGTTTGCTTTGCAAAACGCACCAATTGTGCCGCACACTCTCTGACTTGCCCAACAGCACCTGGAGCTGACTGCAATTGATCGGTATAAACCGTTTGTATAGAATCAATCACAATGACCTTGGGCTGCAATTCTTGCGCAACGGTAAAAATTCGACTCAATGCCGTTTCAGACAACACCTGTAATTGATCACTTTCTAACTGCAATCGCCGAGACCGTAAACTCAATTGCTGAATAGACTCCTCACCCGTTATATATAGCGTCTTTAATTGTTGGCTTAAGGCAACCATTGCCTGTAACAATAGGGTTGACTTCCCAATACCGGGGTCTCCGCCAATCAAGACCGCAGAGCCCGGAACCATTCCGCCACCTAATACACGGTCCAATTCACTCAGCCCACTGGAAAAACGCGCGACTTCATCAGCACTAACTTCAGAAAGACTAATAACACCTTGCTGACCCGCACTACCTGCAAAACCTGAGAACCGTCTTGCTGTTGGCAACCCCTCATCAATCACCTCAACCAACGTATTCCACTGATTACAACTTGAGCACTGCCCTGCCCATTTAGAACATCGAGAACCACACTCAGTACATTGAAAAATTATTTTTTGCTTAGCCATCTTAACTAGAAAAACAACCGTTAACCGTCATTAACGCTAATCGCATTATCGACATTCTTTAAGAACTGGACGCGCTGGGTGATCCCACACAATAACGTATAAGGGATGGTGTTAGCATACCTTGCAATTTCTTCTACTAATAACGACTTAACACCCCACAAGGTAACTGGGTCACCCACAACAGCACTAGGACAATCGGCTAAATCAACCGTTAACATATCCATAGAAACTCGACCAATCAACGGCACCCGAATATCATTGACTAAAACAGGTGTTCCGGAAGGCACATGACGCGGATAGCCGTCGCCATACCCGGCACCAATCACCCCTAATAGCGTTGCCTTCTTACACCGCCATTGTCCGCCATAGCCGATAGCCTCACCCTTCTGCACCCTTTTCACGGCGATCAATCGCGAATAAAACCCCATCACCGGCTTAAGATTAAAAAAGCACGAATCTTTATCCGAAAAAGGAGATACACCAAACAACATGCACCCCGGGCGAACCCAATCGAGGCAAGAGTCCTTCCACGCTAAAATACCCGCTGAATTTGCTATACTTTTTTCACCGTTCAAGCCATGCACGGCGCTGTTAAATCGGTTAATTTGCCGTGTTGTCATGGCATCACCAATCAAATCAGCATTGGCCAAGTGAGTCATCAAGATAATCTTTGACCTAACCACCGAGCAATCACTTAAACACTGATATGACGCTTGGAAATTACTGGCACAGAATCCTAACCGATTCATACCCGTATCTAATTTCAGCCACACGGTAATAGCGTCAATCTCGGAACAATTTTCTAACCATGTAATTTGTTGATTATTGTGAACAACCGCCTCAATATCATGAGTAATAAGGAGATTTAATTCATCCACCGAACTAAAGCCCTCTAACACGACAATACGCGAAGCTATACCCGCTTGCTTTAATTCAATCGCCTCATGAACCCTGGCAACAGCCAACGCATCAGCCGACGCTAATGCCTTAGCCACTGTTATTAACCCATGGCCATAGGCATTGGCCTTAATGACCGCCAAAACCCTTGCCTTACCCCCTAACGTTCTCGCTCGTGTTAAGTTATGACGCAATGCTGCCAAATCCAAAACGCCATAAGTAACTGGGGTCATTCATACCCCTCATTGTCATATTGATACCCCGTATAATTTTCAAACCGGGTATATTGGCCCAGAAAAGTTAACCGCGAAGTCCCAATGGGACCGTTACGCTGCTTACCAATAATAATTTCCGCCACCCCTTTATCCGCACTGTCTTCATTGTAAACCTCGTCGCGATATATAAAGACGATCACATCTGCATCTTGCTCAATACTGCCTGATTCTCTTAAATCAGACATAACAGGCCGTTTGTTCGGCCGTTGTTCTAAGTTCCGATTTAATTGGGAGAGCGCAACTACGGGCACATTTAACTCTTTTGCCAGTGCTTTTAAATTACGTGAAATATCTGAAATCTGTTGCACTCGGTTTTCACCGCTTGACGGTGACTGCATTAATTGCAAATAATCAAGGACGATTAAACCCAATTGACCGTGTTCTCGCATCAGTCGACGAGACCTTGAACGAACTTCTGTCGGGGTTAAAGCGGCTGTATCATCAATAAAAAGCTGTGTCTCCGCTAACAAATTAATAGCTGATGTCATTCTCGGCCATTCATCATCATCCAACTTTCCAGTGCGCACTTTATGTTGGTCAATTCGTCCCAAAGAAGACATCATTCGCATCGCAAGCTGGTCACCCGGCATCTCCATACTAAAAACCGCAACGGGTTTTTTAGCCTTAATCGCAACATTTTCAGCCAGATTCATCGCAAAAGTTGTTTTACCCATTGACGGTCGACCCGCAACAATCACCAGATCAGCGGGTTGCAGCCCTGAGGTCATTTCATCAAAGTCAGTAAATCCAGTACTAACCCCGGTAATAGGGTTATCTTGCTCGTAAAGGCTTTCTATCTTATCTACCGCTTTTGCTAACAGCGAACGAATGGGAATAAAACCACTCTTACCGCGCTGTTGTTGCTCGGCTATCTCAAAAACCTGCCGTTCCGCATTTTCCAATAATTGTGATGTTTCTTGGCCCTCAGGATTAAATACCGACCCAGAAATAGTCGTCCCTACATGGATTAATTGCCTAAGGACTGAGCGATCACGGACAATCTTTGCATAGGCATCGATATTAGCCGCCGTCGGTGTATCTTTAGCCAGCATACCGACATAGGCCAAACCACCCACCGTGTCGATTTCACCCATAGTTTCTAACATTTCTGACACCGTGACCACATCAAAAGGCTCCATCTTTGAGGCTAATTGACTAATTGCCCGAAAAATATAGCGGTGTTCTTTGCGATAAAAATCTTCCTCCGTTACATTTTCGGCAACCTTATCCCAGCCTTCATTATCTAACATGAGGCCACCCAAAACAGCTTGCTCTGCTTGAATTGAATTAGGTGGAACTTTTAATGATTCAACAACAGATTCATTTCTAAATAAATTTTTATCAGCCATATTCTATTTTTTTAATCCCATCGATAAAAAAATTATACCTAGATCATTCCCTATAAAATCATTTAATTTCACATTTTAGCAGCATCAATCAACCGCCTAACACCCTAGCACACACCCTCAAAAAACCTTTATCGCTCTAACCGAATGTTTAACCAAGTAATTCATTACCATTCTCTGCTCTAAATCCAATCCGTTATATCAAGGCTAACGCACATGACCCCTCAATATATAGCTCAACTCACGCACTGAGTCTTCCCCTACCCAACAAAAGCTTGATCCTATTGCTTTAGGGATAATAACCCTAAAGCAATACTTTTAGGCGTTATCGCTATTACCCCCATTGCTCAAATAAAGCACTGCATTGCCGGTAGTTTTCTATAATGACTTTCGCCTCTTTTAAATCATCGCGCTCAACATAAGGGCTATTAATCGCAACGACGGTCATTCCTGCAGCTACAGCAGCGGCAACACCACTCACAGAATCTTCAAATACAAAACAATCGCTGGGCCTTTGGGTCAACCCACGCGCAGCCATCAGGAAGATATCAGGGGCGGGCTTAGGATTTCTTAAACTGGGGTTATCACCACAAACTATTTCACTAAAAAGTGTTTTCCAGCGATGCCGACTCAGTTTCAATTGACATAATGCTTTGCTGGAACTGGTTGCTAATGCTAAAGGCACCCCTTGTCCACGGAGTTCAGATAAGAACTCTCCTGCACCCGGAATTTCTTGTGTATTCACCAATAATTTTTCAAGTATTACAGATCTTTTTTTTAAAAACACATCGACCGAAAAAGGCAATTCGAGACTTTCAATAACTAAGGCTGCACCAACACGGGCATCGCCGCCCATCACCTTTCTTTTAAGCGTCAAATCGAATGTTTTCCCATAAGGATCAATCATTTCTTGCGTTGCTAAACTGTATAATCGTTCGGTGTCCAACAAGGTTCCATCAAGATCAAAAATAACGGCTTTAGGTAACATCATTCACTCGCGAAAAAAGACCACTGTAATACTCGGGCTATTTACCCCGTTATGGCCAAACAACAAAGACACCCTAACGCTTACTCATAACCGCTATTGAAAACACCGAACGAAACCCTATAAAATTTGCTCCCCGATCGCACTCCCTCTCTCAACACCCCGTCCTTACACCACAACAAATGGCGTCCCCGAGAGGATTCGAACCTCTAATCTGACCCTTAGGAGGGGTCTGCATTATCCAGTTATGCTACGGGGACCTTGATACTAAATTATAACAAAAAAACAAACACTGAACGGGCTTCATAATAAAGCCAAAAAGTCTTTTTTTATTCCCCACCATAACCATTCACATATACCCATTACGGTAATAATCGTATAAACTCTGGGGTCTTTATATTTAATACTTTTTTTCAATCTATTATGTTAACTGCTTGCCCACGCACCAACTAATACTGGATGTTATTTAAAAACCATGGCCTTTAAAAAAATTCTACTCTCCTCTAAACTAGTCGGGAAATCTACTGAAGTTTTAACCATTACAACCCTTATTTCAATCATATCAATTGCCAAAGTAACTCGCATTGTAAGCAGAACCACGCGCACTCTTTACCGTCAAATGCAATCTAACACCAACACTCAAGGCACATCCCCCAAGACAACACTACTGCCACACCAAGAAAACGTTGACGTAACACCTAATTCACAAGCCTTTACGACTACCCTTATCCCGGGCACTAGAGATGATCCAGAAAACAGCACGCAAACATACCAGACCAGTAGCAACGAACTTTTTCTTCAACAACAAATCGTTCGCCTACAAAAAGAACTGACAGAGCTTAAGGAAAAATCAGAAGCCAGAGAAAATAGATTACTCGACTTGGTGGAAAAAAAATTATTTGGCCGATCATTTGTTTTGAAAAAACTTTTCAAGAAGTTGTTAAAATAACTCCCAACTTTCGACTTTCCTGAAACCGCTATGAGACCGATAAAAAAACAACATCTCCATAACCACTTGCCTCCAGAAAACAACAGCCCTTATATCCAATTCCTACAGGAACAAATTATCCAGTTACAACGGGATATGAAAGCGCTGCAACAACGGCACGATGAAAAAGAAGACCGCTTATTAGTCATCATTGAGTCTAAAATCATGCCTCCGAAAAAAATTTTAAAAACCTGGCTCTCTAAATTCCTTAAATAGACAACCTATTTCCCTTCTCAGCATCTCTGTTTCTCGGCACACTAACGAACCAACAACGCGCTGGGGTGACGAACCAAAACCGATCGCATTTCGCCACGCCGTGATACCCAACCCCTGATCTCCACTTCCTTACCGATATAAGTCATTACATCAGGAAAAAAAGACAAATTAGCACGGGGGATTCTAACCATTAATTTATCGACATCAACACCCAGATAAACATACTTACGTTTCATTTGTGCAGAATGTATGGTTCCTATTAATCGCTGCCACCCATAATGCCTCTTTTCCAAAACCGTAACAATACGCTTAGGTTGGTAATCAGCCATTCCCCAGAGACCCAAATGTAGCGCTTGTGCCTCTTGTTGAGCGGTCAACATAGCTTGTGAATATTT
>DUCI01000043.1:11279-27426 GCA_012959905.1 Methylococcaceae bacterium
TGCTGTAAAAATATGCCCTAATGTACGCCCGTATTTATCTTGGCTTTCAAGATCTTTTTCAAGACGAACTTTTTGCCCCGACAATAACCTGCGCAACCGCTCTCTAGCCCTTTCTCCACCGGCCTCTCCAAGCTTATTGTAACGCTCTAGTTCTGGTGTGTTAATACTTAACAGGCGCACCTTTAAGTGATTATCTAAGAGCACAGTATCGCCATCGTAGATCTTAGTTACCGAATATAAAACCCGCTCTGCCAAGAGCATTTCTTGTGCCCCCAAGCCTGCTGGGGCACTATCTGAATAATGGCGCTGGCCATCACTCTCACGCCAAGAAAAGACTTTTGCAGCGAGGCCTTCAGCCGTAAAAGACATTAACAATACGCTCATTAACACGACATTTTTCTTCAGCATTTTATAAATCAATGACAAAATAACATTTTTAAACTAATTAACTCATTCTTATGATTACCATCATACAACGCGTCTCATCGGCCTCCGTCACTGTAAACAATGCAAGCATAGCCACAATCAATCAAGGGATTATGGCTCTCGTTGCCATTGAGAAACAAGATGACCCAACACACGTTGAAAAACTACTGCAACGAATCTTAAATTATCGTATTTTTTGTGATTCTGATGATCGAATGAACCTGTCCCTAAAACAAATTCAGGGTGGCTTACTCCTCGTCCCTCAATTCACACTGGCTGCAGACACGAACACGGGAAATCGCCCTAGTTTTACACCCGCAGCAGCGCCCGCGCATGGTGAAAAAATGTTTAATCATTTAATCACTACGGCCCGACACCACCACTCAACCGTTGAATCTGGGTTGTTTGGGGCCGATATGCAAGTCAGTTTAACCAATGATGGCCCGGTGACTTTTACATTACGCAGCAAATAACAACACCCTTTTCACCAATGATCGGCTTCATCTTCCTCATAGGGCTTAGGTTTCACCGTATCAGGCACTTTAGAAAACTTTGCATTACGCAATAAAATCAAGGCACTGCCGATAATTAAGACTACGGCTAAAATTACAAAAAGAATCCCCATCATCTTACCTCTTATGATTCTTACTTAAGTTTCGTCACTAAAAACTAACTCCTGTCACTCTAAACCCCGCCTAATCTACGAATTTACGGCGACTGATCAAGCATTTATTATCTAGTTATCCCCTTACAAAGTGGCCCATTCAGGTTCATTTACCAACTACTGAACTACTGTATAATAACGACTTTTACTCAAACGATATGACTCTTTTTACAACAGACTTATGTGATGCATACAGTTCAGTAGCAGGATTTCAAATTGCTGAGCCTATTTTCAAGAGTTTCGGTAGTAACCGCCAGTTTTCAGGACAAATCACAACCCTCCAAGTCCTTGAAGATAATGTGCTGGTCAGAAACACGCTCGAACAATGGGTCGAAAACCGCGTTCTCGTGATTGATGGACAAGGCTCCTTAAATTGCGCCTTGTTAGGCGATAATTTAGCACTCATTGCCCATAAAAATGGCTGGCAAGGCATTGTTATCAATGGCTGCATTCGTGATACCGAACAAATCAATCAGCTTCCAATTGGCATTAAGGCACTGGCAGCACACCCCTTAAAATCACAAAAAAAAGGGACTGGAACTCAGGGACTTGTCATTAATTTCGCGGGCATCACCTTTGAACCGGGCCATTATATTTATTCAGATCCAGACGGCATTGTCGTTTCTAAAGAAAGAATCAGGTAGAATACCCCCCATAACAACCACTTATCAGATAAATATGCAAATAATACTCGCTAACCCCCGTGGCTTCTGCGCCGGTGTTGACCGTGCTATAGACATTGTTGATCATGCCATTGATACCTTTGGAGCACCCATCTATGTTCGCCATGAAGTCGTCCATAATCGCACTGTCGTAGAAGGGCTAAGAGATAAAGGGGCTATTTTTATTGAGGATGTAACCGATGTCCCTGAAGGATCCTACCTCATCTTCAGTGCGCACGGTGTTTCTAAAAAAGTTCAAAATCAGGCTAAAGAACGTAACCTCACCGTCTTCGATGCAACATGCCCGCTTGTTACAAAAGTTCACATACAGGTTGCCAAGCATGCCAAAGCGGATAAAGAGGTCGTATTAATTGGTCACGCAGGCCACCCTGAGGTAGAAGGAACCATGGGGCAATATGAGAAATGCACCGACAACGGCAACATTTACCTCGTTGAAACCCCGGAAGATGTTAAATCACTTAAGCTAAACAACCCTGAAAACTTGGCTTATGTGACACAAACAACCCTGTCCATGACTGATACTCATGCCATGGTTCAAGCGCTTAAAAAACAGTTCCCCTCTATCCAGGAACAAAAGAAAGATGACATTTGTTATGCAACACAAAACCGGCAAGATGCGGTCACTGATTTAGCAAGCAAATCAGATTTAATTTTAGTGGTCGGTTCACCCAATAGTTCTAACTCAAATAGATTAAGAGAAATTGCCGTACAACTCGGCAAACCTGCTTATTTAATTGATACCGCCGCCGACCTAAATCAAGATTGGTTTACCGATATTAATACTGTCGGAGTCTCAGCAGGTGCATCAGCTCCCGAAGTTTTAGTTCAACAAGTGATCAAACAACTTCAAGAGTGGGGCGGCCAAACCGCTGAAGAAAATGCAGGCATTGAAGAAAAAGTAGTTTTCTCGCTGCCTAAAGCGCTCAAACAACACATTTCCTCTCATTAGATCCCTGCGACAACAACAAAAGGCGCTCATTAACAGCGCCTTTTTTTATCCCCTTAACCTTTTAATATCATGCCGTCATAACCTACAACCCTTCGCCTTCGCGCCCCATTTTACGCACATACCATTGCATAAAATAACTCCGGGGCTGACGCAACCCTGTCCGGACATGATAGAGCTTATATTCATTATTAACAGTAGCCCGAAACAATCGATAAGAAAAATCCGTACCACATAATAACAACTGATCATTTATTTTTACTGAATAATGACTTCCGGGCAAAACTTTTAAGCTTTCACCCTCTGGTTCAACAACCAAGACCACTAAATCTAATGACCGAGTTCTATCTCTAGGATCTTTCAGCAAATCACCTAACTGAACCGAATCATTTTCCAAAATATCTGTTAACGCTTTTGCGTTATTCTGCGTAACATGAAATGACGTGACTAATGGCACCTTATCACCGACACTTTCCTGCACCCAACTGATCACATCATTCATTTCATGCGCACGATCCTGATTAACCACAAAATACTTAAAAAATGGTTTCAACAACGGTGCTTTCAACAATAACATGATACGCCTTGCGGCAACCAATGAAGGTTGCATAATCATGTCTGCTTTAGCTGCCTGAAAAGCAGCTGCATTCTCATGAGAATTTTGTCTGACAACGGTAAAAATATGTGGATTTATCAAACGCGCATTCAATAAGATACTCACATTTTGACCGTCATCATCCGTTCCCGTCACAATACCTACTGCGTGTTCAATGCCGGCTAACTTTAGTGTTCTGGCTGTCGTTAACCCTAAAACAAACTTCTCAACATTATCCTCATCTGGACTGATCGGTTGAGGATCAATAATGGCCGTTTTCAAGCCCTGTTTATTTAATGCTCGTTTAATTTCTTGCCCCATACGACCAAAACCACAAATAATCCAAAGCCCATCCCTTGGCGGACACAGTGGCTGCTTTAATTCAGTTGATTTATCCCCAATTAGCCAATTGTTAAAAGAATAAAAATAACGCTGTTCAATGGAGGATGCTAATAACTGGGCATAGGTCTTAAACGGATCAATAATATGGACCTTCCCGCCTATCGTTGCCAATGTTTCTTCCCAAATCTCGACTTTAGACTTAGTAATCACCTCAATGTTAGGATTTAAAATCCTAGCTAAAGCTGAAATTTTAAGGTTGGTTTCTTCACTACTGGTTACTGAAACAATGGCTTTGCAATCAGCTCGCCTAATCCCAGCTTCAATTAAATGCTTTGGCACACTCGCATCGGCAAATAATCCCGGCATAGGGACTTTGTAATCACGCAATTTTAGTGCTTTAATGCGCTCCTCATTACTGTCAATAACAACTGCCGTCAATCGAGCATCACTGAGCCCTCGCGCCAAAACACTACCGGTATCACCAAACCCGCAGATAATAATAAAATCCCCTGAAATTCGCCCAACTTTATTAGAAAACTCATGCTCGGCGAGTGCTTTCGCTAAATAGGGGTTCTGTATTAATCGAATAATACTACCAATGGCATAAAACCAAGTAATGACACTAATATACAAACAAACGATAGCCCAAGAACGTTGCGCATTACTGAAGGGGAATGGTATTTCACCAAACCCAGTTGTTGTCGCCGTATAGGTCATAAAATAAAAAGCATGGAAAATGCTTAAATATTGTGTTTCGCCATTCACCACAGGCCCTGGCATAATGATCATACCTGCAATCGAAAGGGAATAGACGATGATGATAGCCAAAATTGGCTTACGCATTTCCCGTAACACAATAAAGGTCACACGACTCAGATCAACGGAAGCAGCCATTGTTTTGCACTTAAAATTAAATAAAGAAAACGCTTATAAGCGTGACATGAGAGTATCGACGACTAAAATAATAACGGAAACAACATTAGCCAAAAGTGCACCGCCAGATAACGCCACAATGCTAGTCATGACATCAGGTGTTAATCCAACCATGGTTATATGCTCGGCTGATGTCCAGTAGAAAACCGCCACAATTAATTGTAGGTCGGCCACTAAACTGGTTGATAACAAAACAGCACCCACCTGCGATCTGTCTCCAAGTTTCAACCCTGTCGCAATGAAATTCACAACCACCACAGCAAACAACTCATAAACATTGTGATGAGCGGGGTTATCAATTTCACCCAGGAAAAAACCGAAATTTAAGGTCATTGCTAAAACAATGAAAAAACCGAAAATGACTTTTTCTAGATTCATCCATTTCCTCCAAGAAATAATCTATTCAGTAAAAATTACGTTATGATTTACAATAAGAATAATACTCCAAAATACCTTATTGAACTCAATTAATTTATAACCTCTGTGAATAAACACAAAACAACACACCACACAGAAATAGCAGCCATTCGCCTAGACAAATGGCTTTGGGCTGCACGCTTTTATAAAACCCGAAAACTTGCCGCTGAGGCCGTTGCCGGCGGTAAAGTTCATCTTAATGAACAACGGACAAAACCTGGAAAAGAAATTAAAATTGGGGCCCATTTATTGATTACCAAAGATCAATACCAATGGGATATTACAATTGTCTCGCTTGCCAAGCACCGTAAGCCCTCAAAAGAAGCGTTACTGCTTTATGAAGAAAGCCAAGAAAGCATCGATAAAAGACAAAAACAAATCTCGCTTAACCGTGAAAATAAAGTCCTGCAAGATCATTACAAAGACCACCGACCCAATAAGAAAGAACGTCGACAGATTCATCGCTTTGTTCGCCAATGACCGGTACGTAACGCGTTGATACTACAAACATGTTGGTGGTTTAGGCAATCCAGCTAGTTTACAAGCATACCTCAAGGGTCCTTCTGGGAATAATCGATGTAAATAAAGACTATTACCTTTATCGGGCCCGAATGTTTTTTTGACTCCTTTAATGAACACGCGAGTATTGGGTAAGTGCTTATAGGTCAAATAATAGCTTCTGGCATAATCAACAATCTCCCAATGCGCATCAGTCATCTTAATACCATTATTTTCCGCCAGAACAGCGGCTAGATCAGGCGACCAATCGAGAAGATCGCATAAAAACCCTTCGTCAGTCAGCGCAATATCTTCCCCGAGTCGCTTTAATGCCACGAATGCATCACCGGATGTACAACGGTCAAGTCCACAAAACCTGAATAATCCACCAGTTTCAGTCCACTAACAAGGTCAGATTCCACAAGGCCACGTATAGCCAAATCAACGGACAAGACATTAACAGTCATCTGCGTAACTACCACTGCCCAGTAGTTAGCCCATTCTCCTTCTCGCATTACCGTGATAACAGCATCACCGGTAATAATCACACTGTCATTTTCATTAGTCCCCAACCGATCAAAGAGTCTTGTGGTCAATGGCACCTTAGAAACAATATGCAACATAACCTATCACTCTACTTTCTAATACAATCAGTGTTTTCATTCTGTCAGTTTAAGTAAAGCATTTAAATTTATCAAACAATACTCATTACCCGTACATGTTAAAATTCAGTTATGAATCTTCAATCTATCTATTCGGTTTCAGCGCTTAATCGTGAAACCAAACAACTTCTCTTACAAAACTTCTTCCGAATTCGTGTTGAAGGCGAAATATCCAACTTGAGCACCCCATCTTCAGGGCATCTCTATTTCACACTAAAAGATGAACACGCCCAAATTCGTTGCGCCATGTTTCGCCTATCAACTAGACAATTGCCTTTTAAGCCTGCTAATGGCATTGCGATTATTGTAACGGCGCAAGTCAGCCTATATGAATCACGTGGTGACTACCAACTAATTGTTGAAAAAATAGAACCCGCAGGTGAAGGCGAACTTCTCCGCGCTTTTGAGGCGTTAAAAAAACACCTTAAAGCTGAAGGCTTATTTGCCCAAGAATTTAAAAAAAAACTACCCGCCTTTCCTAAACAAATTGGCTTAATCACCTCACCAACAGGTGCAGCCATCCAAGATATTTTATCTGTTTTAAAGCGCCGTTTTATGGCTACACCCCTGATCATTTATCCGGTACCTGTGCAGGGCAGTCAGGCTAAAAACGCTATTGTAAATGCCATAGAAACCGCTAATCGTAGAGCAGACTGTGATATTTTAATTATCGCCCGGGGGGGCGGGGCTTTAGAAGATTTATGGGCCTTTAATGAAGAAATTGTCGCCCGCGCAATCCATCGTAGCCAACTCCCAATTGTCACGGGTATTGGCCACGAAACTGATTTTACTATTGCAGATTTTGTTGCTGATAAACGAATGGCCACCCCTTCCGCTGCTGCGGAACAAGTCAGTCCTGATGGCAAAGAATTAATGCTAAAACTAGTAAGCCTTGAGAAGCAATTTATTCATTTAACCGTCAACCGCTTGAGTCTTTTTGATGCACGAATAGCCACCCTCATAAACCGCATCCAGCAGACCGATCCTAGACAAAAGTTATTAACCCGAGCGCAACGTCTTGATGACATAGAAATTCGCTTAACCCATACGTTGATTACAAAACTTAATGCCCTTCACGCCAAACTCAGCATCAGAAAAACACAATTACTAACGAACAATCCAAAAGTTGGGATTCGCACTCAAAAATATCATAACCAGCTCTTATCTAACCGATTGAAACATGCTATTAAGGACCAATTATCCTTAAACAAACACCGTTTAATTCATTACAGCCAGACATTAAACTCCCTGAGCCCTTTAGCCACACTGAATCGTGGTTATGCACTCATTACCCGGCCCGAAACAGGTGAAGTCATCTCCTCAATAAGTAACCTTAATATCGATGATAAAATAAATACGCAGTTTTCAGAAGGCCATATTGTTAGCCAAATTAAAGAAATAAAATCATGATAAAAAAAATCATATTACTGCTCTTTATCCCACTCATTGCTAACGCGGCCACGCTGCCTGAGCCTTTAGCCGTTCCAGGCGGAATAGTCATCAAACAACTTGCTCCTAGTCATACTGAGAAACCCACCGCCTTTTTTCTAGACAACCGCGTTTTGGTCGTTAAAGACCAAGAACACTGGACAGCCATCGTAGGCATACCACTTAGTCTCAAACCCGGTATTCACCAACTCCTAGTAACCACAAGCCACCGGCAAAATAAAAAATTACCGTTTACCATTACCGCGAAAAACTACCCCGCACAATATATAACGCTCAAGAATACTCAAATGGTTAGCCCAAATGCGACTAACCTAGCACGCATTAAGCAAGAACGCAGGCCCATTAACCGTGCCTTAAATACGTGGTCAGAAAAGGATCGCATAGAGACTGATTTTAGTTTACCGGTAGTCGGCCGACTCAGCAGTTTATTTGGATTAAGGCGATTTTTTAATAATCAACCCAAAAACCCTCACAGCGGTCTAGATATAGCGGCGCCCAAAGGTACAGCAATTACGGCACCAACAACAGCCACGGTTCTCGAAACCGGACATTTTTACTACAACGGAAAAACTGTCTTTCTTGACCATGGCCAAGGCCTAATCTCCGGCTATTTTCATATGACCGATATTCACGTTAAACCGGGTCAACGGGTTTACCGTGGCGAAATCCTCGGTACCGTCGGTGAAACCGGTAGAGTCACCGGACCACACCTACACTGGAATATTTATTTAAATAAAGCCAAAGTTGATCCTGCTCTATTTATTAATTCCTATTTACCACAGTTAACAGGTGAGCCTATCCACTAAATGGCGCCAAAATTTAGCATGGCTCGTTTTAAAGACATCGGATCAAGCCCATCTAAATCAAGCGCCAATAATGCCTGAGCTCTTAAACTAATTTCATCAATGGCTTCTTGAAAGCCGGCCGCTATAGCTTGCTCACTGCCTTCTATTTTTGACGGGTCTTTAAGACCCCAGTGCACCTGAACAGACTGACCAAACCACACAGGACAAACCTCACCCGCCGCTTTGTCACAGACGGTTATAATCAAATCAGGATTAAAATCAGAGAAGTCATCCCAAGACTGACTTTCTAACCCTGCGACTGAAAAGTTATTTTCCAGAAGGTACTGAATTGACCATGGATGAACCGCACCGACTGGCTGGCTTCCAGCACTACGTGCAACAATTCGACCTTGCGCCAATTGATTGGTAATCGCTTCTGATAAAATACTGCGGCACCGATTGTGGGTGCAAATAAATAAAATTTTCATCTTATTCTCCAAACTTATAATCCATCACTACAATCCCCACAACACGTTATTTTTATGGTTAACAAACACGATACAACTTTAAACGCCATGTTCCAAATAACCTAAAACTCGCTCACAAAACAAATCAGGTTGCTCTGCATGAAGCCAGTGCCCTGCTCCTTGAATGGTATCAATGACCGCACTTGGGAACAGTTTTAAAATGGCCGTGGAATCTAAATAAGTTGACTCCTCCCCGCCCAAAAACAAGACCGACCTCCCCCACCGTAATTCGGATTCTATGCGAGGAAAAGCCACAATATTATCAGAACATCGAGAAAAAACGGGCAAATTAATACGCCACCGGTAATGCCCCTTATCAAGGACTAAATTTTGTAATAAGAATTGCCTAAAGTTACTGTCCTTAATGGTCGCCAATAAATAATTATCCGCTTCTTTCCGCATGCTTATTTGGGCCAAAGGAATCTGCTGCAAAGCCCTAATCGTTGCATCAAAGGAATGCACATAGGTTTTCGGTGAAATATCAGCAACAACAAGACGCAATAACCGCTGCGAATGGTGTAATGCAAACCACATAGCCACTTTCCCCCCCATACTGTGACCTAGAATATTTGCTTTTGACAAACCCTGCTGGTCCATAAAAAACAAAAGATCTTGTGACATTGCAGGATAATCCATAACGACTGAATGCGGTGACTCGCCATGATTTCTTAAATCTAAAACATAGACATAAAATTTATCCGAAAAGCGTTTTGCAACAGAGCGCCAATTTCTGGCCGACGCAAAAAAACCATGCAAAATAATCAAGGGTGGCTTTTGGGCGTCCCCAAAAGTTTGAAAAACGAGAGGAAGTGGTTTACTTACTGCCATACTGTAGTTAGATGACTCAAAATATTTTAAAAAATGAATTCACACCCACACTCAAAAACTACCCTTTTACAGATTAAATCAGGTGCGGGGTAATCAAATAAATGATTGATGTTTGGATTCATTGGGTAAAAAAACTCTGTTACTATAATAACGCAGTAATCTCTACCAGTCACAGGGCATTCCAATTGTTTTCTCCGAGGATCAAATGAACACTGAATACATTGAAGAAATTATCATTAGCCCATTAAGAAAAGGACACCATTTCTCACAATATGAAATCAACAGCATCGTTTCATTAAATGCCGGAAAAAAAGGCCAACTCTTACGTCATTGTGCCCTTGCCGTCCTAAATACCGGTTCAGTCACCGATGACCCAACTGTCATTTCCCATCTCTATACAAATTTCACAATTACGCCTATTGCAACCGACCGCGGCCTTAATATTAAACTTAATCATGCCCCGACCTATGCCTTTGTAGACGGGGAACTTATTACCGGGATCAAAGAGCATTTATTTGCGATTATTCGTGATCTCCTTTTTATCGAACAACTTGAAACTACGGATTCTTGCACAACACTAACCCCTGATGACATTACCAATACCGTTTTTCATCAAGTCCGCAATGCCGGTATTATCAATCATGAAAACGGCGAATCTTTAGTTGCTTGCTGGGGAGGGCACGCTATTAATCCTGTCGAATATGATTACAGTAAAGAAGTGGGTTACGAATTAGGCTTACGGCATTTCGATATCTGTACCGGTTCCGGACCCGGCGCGATGAAAGGACCGATGAAAGGAGCGACTATTGGCTGGGCTAAACAAAGGCTAAATAAACAACGGCTCATCGGCCTTACTGAAATCGGCATTATTGCTGCAGAACCCCCTAATGCAATTGTTAAGGATTTAATTACCTTCCCCGATATTGAAAAACGCTTAGAAGGCTTTGTAAGAATGGCTCATGGTATCATCGTGTTTCCTGGCGGAGTAGGAACGACTGAAGAAATCCTCTATTTATTAGCCATTCTCTTAGAAGACAACAATCGTAACATTCCTTTTCCCTTTATTTTTACAGGCCCTACAGAATCAGTTGATTATTTCGAAATGCTTGATTCTTTTATCGGTAAAACATTAGGCCCTGAGGCCCAGTCACTTTATAAAATTATTATTTCAGATGCGAGCGCTGTCGCTCAACATATTAAGAACGGTCTTGCTGAGGTCAAAGCTTACAGAGCGAGTCATTGTATTTCACCTATCTACAACTGGGCATTAACCATTAATAAAAAGGCGCAGTTACCTTTTACGCCAACGCATCAAAGCATGGCCGCGTTAGAATTAAAAACGGAACAACCCACACATAATCTGGCACAGAATTTATGTCATGTTTTTTCAGGAATTGTCAGTGGTAATGTTAAACTTGACGGCATTAAACAAATTCAAGAAAAAGGTCCTTTTATTATTAATGGCGACCCCTCTATTCTTGCCGCAATTGATGAATTACTTAATGCCTATATTCAATCTAATCGTATGAAATTGCCTTCGAACCAACCCTACCAACCTTGCTACCGTATCCATTCAAAATAACGCTATGCTTTAAGAAAATTTAGACTTGAGTCACGCACCCTAGACTAACGGTTGGTATCATTAGATGAGTCGCTAGCAAACGATTACTTTGAAAATAATTTCACGACTTTTTTAAATCGCCCATCGAATTTCTTGCGGGCAATAAAGCGTATGAATTTAAAACTATTTTTCCAACCCATTCGTTTAACCACCCATTGCGCTAATTTAGGCTTACTGAAAACGAATTTCTTTTTCTTCTTAAAAGTGGGTAATTTAATCATTCTGTTAAGACTCTGGCCACCCGACTACGTTAAGCGCTGACACACAATTGCTATCTGTCACCCTATGTTTTCCCATGAATTTTCTAGCACAACCTTATAATGAGCGAAACACAACTTTCAGGAAAAGTCTAACTGCGCCAAAGAGACCTGCTCTGCTGGCATGCGCATGCTATCCATATCATTACAAGCTGTTAAAAAAAGTACTATACATATAATTAATGCCTTCAAAACAGACCTCCTAAGAAATATCGATTTTTAAATTACCTACCCTGATACCCGTAACGCTTCCGTTTAGCAACTACAACTGGCGTCGTTTCCACAACATTGTCAGCGGGGACACCCTCCTCCGTAACAACGACTTCTTCGTCGACTGTTATGTCTGCTATATTATCGACAACTTGAACATCCTCTACAGGATCAGTTGTCGTTAATTCACTCGCAGACACCGTCGATACCGGAGTCGATTTAAACAAAAACCCAATAAACCCTAAAAAACCTAAACCCAATAATAACTCTACTGTCGAGATGGAAGCCTTCTGCGCCCCCTGATTTTGAGCTTGCAGAGCATTTTTCTTAATCTCATCATTTTGATAAATAACAACCGGGTTAAAGTCACTTGCCGGATATTTCTTAGCCGCGAAAACTTCCGCACTACCCACACCACTTAAAACAAAAACCAAACCCCAATAAAACAACGATTTTTTTAACATTTCAATGTCCCTGTTTATTACTGACTAATGCCGGAGTATATCCCAGCTAAGAAGAACTTTCCAATTCCTTTTATTTACCTGCCATAGCCATAGTTTTGAAAACAAACACGCCCTGAACTAAGCCTATGTGATTTAGGTCTTAACCCTATAAAACCAAGGAAATCTCCTATGAAAATTGGCTTAATTCGTGAAATCCGTACGGCTGAATTTCGAGTTGCACTGACGCCTTATGGCGTTGAACAACTATCCTTAGCCGGGCATAGCATCAAAGTCGCTCAAGGCGCTGGCGAAGGGTCTGGGTTTAGTGATGCCTCATACCTTCATGCAGGCGCACATATTTGTGATCCAACCAGTGCTTGGGACAGTGAATTAGTCCTTAAAGTTAAAGAACCTATAGCCGATGAGTACCCTTATCTTGACCAACAAATCTTATTCACCTACCTACACTTAGCAGGTGCTGACCTACAGCTAACACAACAATTATTAAAAAAGAAAACTACTGCAATTGCCTATGAAACGGTCACGGATCAAAAAGGACATTTACCGTTATTAGCACCGATGAGCGCGATTGCTGGAAATATGAGTATTATAATAGGCAACTACTTTCTAGCCTCTTCACAAGGTGGTTCAGGGGTACAACTGGGTCGTATCAATAACCAAAATTTTGGCCGTGTTCTCATTATTGGTGATGGTGTTGTGGGTCAACATGCCGCACGAACGGCAAAAGGAATGGGTGCCTACGTTGAGTTGATCGGGTTATCTAAACCAGACCGTCCTCTCTTTTCCAATTTATTACTCAACAAAATACCTTATTACTATTCCAGCCCTGAAATTATCATCCAACGACTTAAACAAGCCGACCTTGTTGTCGGTGCCGTTTTAATTCCAGGCCATAAATCACCTTGGGTAATAACAGATAATATGGTAAAAAAAATGAAACCTGGCTCGGTTATTATTGATGTCAGCATTGACCAAGGTGGCTGTATTGAAACCTCTCATATCACCACCCACAAAGACCCTATCTTCAAAAAATACGGTATTATCCACTATGCTGTCAGTAATATGCCTGGAGCATACCCAAGAACAGCGACCTGTGCCTTAGAGAGAGCAACCTTGCCTTATATTTTACATTTAGCGAATAATGGCTTCATCAAAGCCAGTAAAGATCCCTATTTTGCACAGGGTATCAATACCTATTTAGGCAGAATAACTAACCAGGCCGTAGCTGAATCGCTTCAACTTACCCACTATTACCGCCCCTATCTATAAAACATTTAACCTATCCCCAATAAAAAAATCACAAAAAAAAGGCCTGATTTCTCAGACCTTATTTTATTAAATAGAAATCAAGTATAAGATCTCCGATCTTCCTATTTGGGGGGAGTACTGTTAACGCTACGGAAGCGAAACTAAGTGACTCTTAAAATTATTATTATTCTTATTTTTTTATTTTTATTCGCCAGCACTTTAAGTTGGCGGACTTTATTTATACCCCTATACCCTATCGATTGCAACAACAAAGTAATAAAGTTTAACGATACTGGGCAATATGATTAAATTCCATTTCAATGCAGTTTCTCAGAAACTATAGACGCCACCCAACTTATTGCTATCTTCCTGACTCCTTCAGGATAAACCGCTGCATCATAAGGCAGACACCCGCCCATTAACAACCATTCTTTCCTCAATAAACATTTATCCTTATGCTCAGGTAAATCATCCCAGTTTTGAAGTAACCTTGAAACTGTCTCATTAAACTCTCTCTGACTCATAATATTAAGGGTTTCATTGCTATGCATTTCGAGGAATGAATACATAATATAGTTACCAATATCCTTCATCAAAAGATAGTCTTGGGTATCCAGCCTATCGATAAATTCTTGGACTCTCGTTTTCATACCCCCCCTTTAGCTATTTAAAGGAAAACATTATTGTGCAATCAGTAAGTTCGCCCATTTTTTAACCCCTGTCAATCTACAATGCCAACACTTCAGAGAACCGTAAAATAAACCCTCAGAGCTCATTCAAAACGTCCCCATTTTCATGAACCCTTAACTCATACTTTTTAAACATATCTGACAAATTAATAATACACTTTGCCTTTAAGCAGGCCTCCCATATTTTAGTCGTTCCTAAATCAATTTGAGCGCCAAATCCTTCATCACAATAATCATAAATATTTGCCACATAATTTTTACTGTGCTCATCCATCAAAACCACCATTTTTCCACGTAACCTACGATTATATCGGATCGAATAAACCGCCATCACTTGCTCTCTGAGAAACGTATTCTTATCTAAAGCACGAGCGACTTGTTGTACAAAAGTCTTACTGTGATGTTTCCCTTGGTACACTTTAATCAAACCATTATGATTCGTGATCGATGGATTTTTACTGAGTGCCTCATAAATCTTATTCTTTATGCGAATTTTTTCTGTCGTTAGCCCATAATCTAAAGTTTCCTCATCCTTACGAATTTGTCGGTCTTTCTTTAACGTTGCTTTTTGTATCGCTCTCAACTGAACAGATAAATCTTCATTTTCCTGTATTAATTCCAACGCAAATTGATTTTCTTTCTCCAGTTCACCCTCTAAATGACTTATTTCATACTGGTCGATATCATGTGTATTCTTTAAACTTAACCGCAACTTTTTAATATTACGTTGCGCCTTGAGTAACTCTTCTTCGTTAATCTCTTTAGCCCCCCCTAATTCACTAACTCTTTTATTAAGATTTTTTAAGTCGTTCCGTGCTCTAACGACTTCTCTTTCACGCATATTTAACAACCGTTTTAAAACTTGTTCACGGAGTGAAGCCATACGAAATAAAAATAAACTAAAAACGGCCAACCAAAATGCAGGACGACTCCGTGGCCAAGCTACCGTATAGAAGAAATTTCGAGCCCCGCTCCAGTCCTCATCAATAATGCGTTGAATCAATTCGGGTAATGAAAAAGTCATGCTCTGAAAAACACTGACTAGAATCGGCGGGGTTGGCCTCTTAAAGAGTGATAAGGTAATCTCATGCTGTTTATATCTAATCGTATTGGTCGAGTGAATTTCACTGCGCTCGGTAAAAATATCAAGCCGGTTCGAAAACAACCTTTCGCCATCCTCAGAGACTTCTAACTCACTGGTAAGAGTGGTAGAACTAAGGCCTGAAAGCATCATAGCAACACACTTCTCCCCTTCAACATCTTCAATGAGGCAACTATCAAACTGGTTTTGCACCAAATTTAATAATACATGCTGTTCTTCAAGCGTTTCATAACCGATGTAACTGTATAAATAATGATTATTAATCCCAGTCAATATCGCAACAAAAAAAAACAATATCAACAGATAAAGTCGGTTAATTACCGATATATGTCTCATACGCCTACTTCTTTATAATTATTTTTATGCACTCAAATACGTGAATCGTCTTGATTGATAGTACAGGAATTATTAAAACGGTTTACCTTAAAGTCACTGCAAAGAATATCAAGATATCTCCGCGGTCTTTTAATACACTTAATCATCAAACTTGTTTTAGTGATACAGTGAAAATATAGACCTACCATACTGATCAATAAAATCACCATATGTTACGATTAATTAGAGGCCTACCTGGCTCGGGTAAAACAACCTTAGCCAAACAATACAACTGCCTTCACCTTGAAGCAGATATGTATTTCATTAAAAATGAACAATATAACTTCGATAAGCATCAATTACAAAAAGCCCATCAGTGGTGTTTATCTCAAACAGAAATGGCCCTTAAAAATAATATGGATGTGGTTGTTAGCAACACCTTCATACAACTCTGGGAACTCGAGCGCTACATTAAATTAGCCCATC
>DUCI01000044.1:0-26555 GCA_012959905.1 Methylococcaceae bacterium
CAATAATGCTCCTTAACCCAATCAAGAACAAAATGATTCGGGGCCAGTAAGGTTAAAGAATTGGTTTTTTCGACAACTTGTAACGGACAAATCCAAGTGTTGAGACGGGAGTTCAGTTTAAAAAATGAACTGCTATTTTAAGTCTTCCTGGAATCATAAGGTAATCGTTATAAATTAATAATATATTTATTTAAAAAGATTATTATTATTATTGGTGAAAGGTAAAATGGTTTATAAGTCAAAAAACCATAGGATAATCAAAAAGTTAAAAGCAACAACACCCTGTGTTTAATCGTCTTAAAACATGTCAACAAAAAGGGGATAACTTTTTAACTAGAAGTTATCCACAGTTTAACAAAAGGAAAGAGACAACTTAATAAATTTTGAAGGGACTTGTTGAATAAGGTAAATGTACGAACTACTACGGTATGGTTGACAAAAATCAAACAAATGATTTAAAATTAAGGGTTTATTGATCCATTCAGGATCTTATTTATTAGGTTATCTAAATGAAAAGAACTTACCAACCCAGCAGAATAAAAAGAGCACGTACACACGGTTTTAGATCACGTATGAGTACACCCGGTGGGCGACGTGTAATTAATGCACGTAGAGCAAAAGGACGTACAAGTTTAACTGTGTAATTGATTAAACAAAGGTTTGATTTTCCTTCACGGTTAAGATTAAAAAAACCAATCCAATTTAAATCTGTATTTGATTTGCCGACTCGATCTACGGACAAATATTTTACGGTATTAGCTAGGAAAAATGAGTTAGATTTTCCGCGATTGGGTTTGGCAATTGCAAAAAAAAACATAAAAAATTCTACGGATAGAAATAAAATTAAACGGATGATCCGTGAAAGTTTTAGAACTGAACAGCATTTATTAGGTGCTATAGATTTTGTTGTTTTAACAAGATATCAAACCGGTGATGTAACAGTTGATAGATTGAAAGTTTCGCTTAAAAAGCATTGGCAAAATTTACAAAGAAAATGCGTTTTATACTGATTCAATTAATCAGGTTTTATAAGTTTTTTATTAGTCCTTTATTGGGTAATAATTGTCGTTTTTACCCCAGTTGTTCAAGTTATGCTGTAACTGCTCTTGAACAACATGGAGTGATAATTGGCCTATTTTTAATAATAAAAAGAATAATGAAATGCCAGCCTTTTCATTCAGGTGGCATTGATCATGTTCCCAAAAAATTCGGTAGAAAGAATGCAAAATATTAGGTTTTTATTAATACTGTTGTTAGGACTAATCAGTGTCATGCTTTATGAAAATTGGCAAACAGATTATGTTATAAATCCAGCTGTTAAAGCCGCTAAGCAGGCTAAATTATTAGAAGAAAATGGTGGTATTCCGATTTCTACAGATATAGGGGGTAATGTATTATCTGCCGTATCAGATCGAATTATTACTGTTACAACAGATGTTTACCGTTTAGAAATTGATACGCAAGGCGGGACATTACAGAACTTAGACTTATTAACTTACCCGAAACATAGTGCCCAAGAAGAAGATGGATGGGGACGATTACTAAAAGAAAACTTTGGAATTGATTGGCTTCCTGAAACGGAGAAACATGATCCTGATGAAGTGATTCGTTTATTAAACAGTAATAATTCAAAATTATTTTTAGCGCAAAGTGGCTTAATGGGGAGTAATAGTACAGCTCCTAATCATCATGCCGTTCTCTCGGCAGCTAAACAAACCTATGTGTTGTCTGATACTGAAGATACATTGACAGTACCTTTAACCTGGACAGATGATAATGGTATTGAAGTCACTAAAACATTTATCTTTACACGGGGTAGTTTTGTTATCGGTTTAGAACAAGAAATCGTTAACAATTCAAATAAAAGATGGCAAGGGCGTCAATATAGTCAGTTACTTAGAAAGCCTCTAGAAGAAGACGGTAATAATAAAAATTTCATTCGTACGTATGAAGGCCCTGTGCTTTATTCAACGGAAGAAAAATATGAAAAAATTGATTATGGTGACTTGGACTCAAGTGACCTCAGCCGTAAAAACACCGGTGGTTGGTCGGCAATGATTCAGCATTATTTTGCCACGGCTTGGGTTCCACCCGCCACAGAAGAAAATCATTTTTACACCAAAAAACTGGAAGACTCACGTTATGTAATCGGTTCGTATTCAAAACTAGTCACCGTTGAACCTTTAGAACAAGCTACATTAATTTCAAATTTATTTGTGGGTCCGAAACTACAACCGGTAATGGAAAAAGTTTCTGAAGGATTAGAATTAACGGTCGATTATGGTTTCTTAACGTTCTTAGGTAAGCCAATTTTTTGGTTACTTATCCATATTCAAGAATATGTCGTGAACTGGGGTTTGGCTATTTTAGGCGTTACCTTAACTATTAAGGCAATTTTTTATAGGTTGTCAAAAGCAAGTTACACGTCTATGGCTCGAATGAGAAAAGTACAACCCAAATTAGCCTTATTAAAAGAGTCTTGCGGGGATGATAAGCAACGTTTTAATACAGAAATGATGGCATTGTATAAACGAGAGAAGGTAAACCCACTTGGGGGTTGTTTTCCGATTTTAATACAAATTCCAGTATTTATATCGTTGTATTGGGTGTTAATTGAGACCGTTGAAATTAGACAGGCGCCCTTTGCGGGCTGGTTAATAGATTTATCGGTACAAGACCCCTATTATTTGTTACCGGTATTGATGGGTATAACAATGAAGTTGCAACAATTGTTAAACGCGCCGCCTATCGATCCAATACAAGCCAAAATAATGAAAATGTTTCCTTATATTTTCACGGTGTTTTTTCTGTTTTTCCCATCAGGGTTGGTTTTATATTGGGTTTGTAATAATACCTTATCGTTTTTACAACAATGGTACATTACTCGACAACTTGAGAAAAACGATCCAGAATATGTGGCCTAAAAAACCTAATAAGTCATTTGTTTGAAGATACGATAGCTGCAATTGCCACCCCTTTTGGAAAAGGAGGGGTGGCAATAATTCGAATTTCTGGCCCTCAGAGTTTTAATATTGCCACGCAATTAAGCGATAAAAAACCACTCGTACGACAAGCGTTATTTACTCCTTTTTATGATGCCCAACAAGATATTATTGATTCGGGTATTTGTCTTTATTTTAAAGCCCCGCATTCTTATACCGGCGAAGATGTTGTAGAAATACAAGGCCATGGTGGCATTGTGGTTATTAACATGCTTTTAAAACGGATCACGAGTCTCGGTGCACGTATTGCCCATCCCGGTGAATTCACAGAACGTGCTTTCTTAAATAATAAATTAGATTTAACACAAGCCGAAGCGGTTGCTGATATTATTGAAAGCACAACGGAACATTCTGTTCGGTCAGCACAGCGTTCACTACAAGGTGTTTTTTCAAAATTAATTGATGATCTTGTTAGTGAGTTAACAGAGCTTAGAATATTTATTGAGGCCGCGATAGATTTTGTAGACGAAGAAATTGATTTTTTAAATGATGGAATAATTGAGCAGCGTATTAAAAGCTTAATTGAACAAATAACAGCAGTATTAAGTAATGCAAAATCCGGACAATTATTACGTGACGGAATAGCTATTGTTTTAGTGGGTCAACCCAATGCTGGAAAATCAAGCTTACTGAATTGCTTAACCGGTCAAGATACCGCAATTGTTACTGATATTGCAGGAACAACACGAGATGTACTCAAAGAATATATTCAATTAGATGGCTTGCCTTTACATATTATTGATACCGCAGGTATTCATGATAGTGATAACTTAATTGAAAAAGAAGGCATACGTCGTGCACATCATGAAATTAAACAGGCCGACAAAGTTCTTATTATTCACGACGTTCGTGACCAAAAGGGACTTGATGACTTTATTGCTCAATTAGACATAAGGCCTGATAATCAAGTTGTGATTTTTAATAAAATAGATTTAATTGGTGAGCCCGCGAAAGTGTTAAATCATGACAGTGGTGATCAAATATTTCTTTCGATTAAAACAGGTGAGGGGCTGGATTTATTAAAAAATTATTTAAAAAAGAGCGTTGGCTATAATGAAAACCAAGAGGCTGTTTTTATTGCACGTCAGCGTCATGTAAACGCTCTTTCAGAGGCATTAACAGCAATACGTACTGGCTTAATGCAGTTGCAAGTACATCAGGCCGCTGAAATAGTTGCGGAAGAATTACGTTTAGCACAAAATCATTTGGGTGAAATTACCGGTAAAATTTCATCTGACGATTTGTTAGGGAAAATATTCTCGAGTTTTTGCATTGGTAAATAAATTACCAATGCACGCCCGCCACTAAGAAAATAACCACCGTTGTAAGACCTATAAAAATTTGTACTAACTCATCGGTTCTCGATAGTTTGTTGTCATTCATTAAGTCATTGATCCGATTGTTTATTTGATCTTGCATATGAATTTTTGTAATCATTATAATTTCCTTCTAGTTTAGTGAATATAACTTCGCATTTGACCGACTAAAATACCTTGGATTTGTACATTATTAGGGTCAAAGTGCATGGGTTGCATGGATTTATTGGCGGGTATTAGGATGGTTTTATTGGGCGTTTGTTCAATAATTTTAAGTGTTACTTCATCATTGTTAACCAATGCAGCAATGACATCGCCATTTTGGGCATAATTTCTTTTTTCTATAATGACCCAGTCATTATCAAAAATACCTAAATCTATCATTGAGTCCCCAGTAACTTGTAAGACGTAACACTCATTTTTAGTTTTTAATTGTGTCGGAATGGTTATTCTTGAAAAACTTGCCATCGCTTCAAGGGGTTGCCCTGCCGCTATTTTTCCTAAATAAGGAATAGTATCGTCGGGGTTAATGTCAAGCATAGGTGATAGCTGTGGTGGGGTGAGCCTAATGCCACGTTGTTGGCGATTAGAGGGCTCTACTAACCCTGCTTCCACTAAGTGTTGAATATGTTTATGAAGAGAGCCACGCGACTTTAAACCCAATCCTATGCAAATTTCATCTAATGTGGGTGCTGTTTCAGAATGTTGATAATGCTTAACTAGAAATTGATAAATTTCATGTTGTTTACGGGTTAGCGGGTGATAGTCAGACATATTGGGTTCTCTGTTTGTTTTCTTATAGCTTATAATAAGAACAAATAGAGAACAAGTTTTATTTTAGTATTTCTTCTTTTTGGTTTTTTCTAGTCAATAAGCGTGAGAATAATAACCCTATTTCAAATAACAACCATATGGGTATTGCCAATAAGGTTTGGGATATGGCATCGGGTGGTGTTAAGAACATACCGATAACAAAGGCAGCAACGATCACATAAGGTCTTTTTTCTGATAGGCTTTGAGGGGTGCTGATCCCGGTCCAAACTAAAACAATGGTTACAATGGGTACCTCAAAAGCGACCCCAAAAGCAAAAAATAATGTCAGTACAAAGTCTAAGTATTTTGATATATCGGTCATGACTTCTACGCCTGCTGGCGCTGCCATGGTTAGAAATTCAAATACCAGTGGAAAAACAACAAAGTAAGCAAAAGCCACACCCGAATAAAACAATACCGAGCTAAAAATGAGTAAAGGTAAAGTGAGCCGACGTTCATGACGATAAAGCCCAGGTGCGACAAAAGCCCAAAATTGATAAAGAATGATAGGCATTGAAATAAAAATCGCACAAATCAGCGCTAATTTAAAAGGGGTAAGAAATGGAGAAGCGACATCAATAGCAATCATTGAGGTTGTTTCAGGTAAAAAACGAATTAAGGGTTCGGCGATTAAAGAGTATATTTGATTGGCATAAAATGAAAGACCAATAAAGATCATTAAAATACTGATCACGATTCGTAGAAGACGATTACGTAATTCAATCAGATGACCAATCAGTGGTTGTTCGGAACCCTCTGATTCAGGACTGTGGCTATTCATTTTTAGTGCGAGTATTTTTGGATCCGGTAGCGTTTTGGTTTTGTTGGGGGGGTTGGGTTGTGATTAAATCATTTTGTTTTTTTAAGAATTGCTGAATTTCTTCTTGATGTAATTCTTCTTTTAACTCTTCTTTAACTTGTGTACTCAGTTGATTTATTTTACCGAGCCAAAATCCGATAATGCGCGCAATTTTGGGTAACTGTTGTGGGCCAATAACTAAAAGACTGATTAATCCAACTAAGAACAGTTCCCAAAAACCGATATCAAACATAATAACAGGAATTAATGTTTTTCTTGGTTGGGTGGTTTGACTTCAGATTCAATATTTTGATCGTCACTATCGGGTTGCGGCCGGTCATCGTCCTCTCCTTCTTTAACAGCAGATCGAAAACTTTTAATAGCGCCGCCTAAATCAGTTCCTAATGAACGTAGTCTTTTGGTGCCAAAGAGTAAGATTACGATCACTAAAATAATTAATAACTGCCAAATACTTATACCCATAATTTTTTCCTGTGATAAACCCAGTAAAGTAGATTAGAAAATTTATTTTTTGTCTTGTCGTTGTGCTTTTTCTGTTAACCCAGAAATACCAAATCGACGGTCTAATTCGTCGATAACTTGTTGGGGGTTAAGTCCTTGGTCTGCTAAAAGAACCATACAATGAAACCAAAGGTCGGCCGTTTCATAAATTATTTGTTCTTTGTTACCACCTTTCGCGGCAATGATTGTTTCAGTCGATTCTTCACCTATTTTTTTTAAAATAGTATCTAACCCTTTATGGTATAGACTAGCCACGTAGGACTTATCAGGCGATTCATTTTTGCGTTGCTCAAGAATATCAGCTAATTTTAATAATGTATCACTCATTTTTTTTATAGATAAGGTTAGGGTTTTTTAAAACAGGCTCAAAAGCAGTCCATTGTAAGTTTTTTAGACGGCGGTAAAAACAGCTTTCTCTGCCAGTATGACAAGCAATTCCACCCTCTTGTTCTATTTTTAATAAAATAACATCCTCATCGCAATCGAATAATATATCAATAATCTTTTGACGATGACCTGATTCTTCCCCTTTACGCCATAATTTTTGACGTGATCGAGACCAATACACCGCATAACCTGTTGTGGCGCTAAGGTCTAAAGCATCACGGTTCATCCAAGCAAACATTAATACTTTACCGGTTTCTGCTTGTTGTGCAATCACAGGAACTAAGTTATCACTGGACCAGTGTATTTCATCGAGCCAATTAGGTGTGTGGGTCATAAGCGTACAACAATGTCATTATCCGCCATGCATTGTTTGGCTTGTTGAATCGAGTAGTCACCAAAATGAAAAATACTGGCGGCGAGAACAGCATCGGCTTTGCCCTCGGTTACGCCTTTAACTAAATGTTCAAGATTGCCAACACCACCAGAGGCAATGACAGGAACAGAAACGGCATCACTGATAGCGCGTGTAAGCGGTAAGTCAAAACCTTCTCGGGTACCGTCACGATCCATGCTGGTTAATAGAATTTCACCGGCACCCAAATCAACCATTTTTTGTGCCCATAAAACAGCATCAAGGCCTGTTTTTTTCCGACCCCCGTGAGTGAAAATTTCCCAACGATCAGGCTCATGTGGCGAGCTCACTTTTTTAGCATCTATCGCAACGACAATACATTGGGAGCCGAACCGTAAGGCTGCTTCACGGACAAATTCAGGTGTAAAAACAGCGGCGGTATTGATGCCAACTTTGTCGGCACCGGCATTTAACATACGGCTAATATCTTCGAGAGATCTAATGCCACCACCGACCGTTAAGGGAATGAAAACGGAGTTGGCAACTTGCTCAACAACATGAACCATGGTCGCTCGATTGTCAGAGCTCGCGGTGATATCAAGAAAGGTTATTTCATCAGCGCCTTCACGGTCATAGCGTTTGGCGATTTCAACGGGATCGCCGGCATCTCTAATATTAACGAAATTGACACCTTTAACGACACGGCCATTATCAACATCTAGACAAGGAATAATTCGTTTAGCGAGGCTCATAACACCGCTTTAAAAGAGCGTGCTAATTTAGCCCCTTCAGCAAAATCAAGAGTTCCTTCATAAATAGCGCGACCGGTAATGGCGCCAGTCACGCCATCATTAACAATTGCCCCTAAGGCCGTTATATCATCTAAATTAGTAATACCACCCGAGGCAATAACAGGAATGGTAATGGCCTGGGCCAATTTGGCGGTGGCTTCTATATTAACGCCGCTCATCATTCCATCACGTGAAATATCGGTGTAAATAATAGCTGCAACACCATCATGTTCAAGTCGTTGAGCCAAATCAATAACATCATGATTTGAAAGTTTGGACCAACCGTCAATAGCTACTTTACCATCTTTGGCATCTAAACCAATAATGATATGGCCTGGAAACTCAATAGCAATATCATTAACAAAGTGAGGTGCGCTGACTGCTTTTGTGCCAATGATGACGTAACTTACGCCGGCATTTAAATACGACTGGATGGTATCTTCATCTCGAATACCACCACCAACTTGAATAGGCACATCAGGGAAAGCGTTACTAATAGCTTTAATAATAGGTGCGTTTTTAGGTTTACCTGCAAAAGCACCATCTAAATCGACTAAGTGTATGCGTTCAGCACCGGCATTAACCCATTTTTCAGCAACTGCAAGAGGGTCATCAGAAAATACGGTATCGTCTTCCATTCGGCCTTGGCGCAAACGAACACATTTTCCATCTTTTAGATCTATAGCGGGAATTAATAACATAGAATAAGCCTTAATTATTTAATCGAATGAAAGGTCCTAATGGATTTAATTGGTTCCGTCCCAATGTAAAAAATTTTGTAGCAGTTGTATACCTACAGTTTGACTTTTTTCTGGGTGAAACTGTACCGCAAAAATATTTTTGTGTTTTAAAGCACAACTAAAAGCCTCAGGATAATCCGTTGTGGCGGCACTAACATGAGGGTCATCTGGGTTGACATAGTAACTATGAACAAAATAGAAGCGGCTGTGTTGCGGAATTTTTGCCCACAACGGGTGATTGTTATTTTCTTGATTGACGTTATTCCAACCCATATGAGGGATTTTTAATTTATCCCCTTGTGAGTCGGTCCTGTTTTTTGGAAAACGATGGACGTGACCGGGAATAATATTTAAACAATCAATGCCTTCATTTTCTTCACTGTTACTGAGTAAAGCTTGCATACCTAAACAAATACCCAGAAAAGGCTTGGTCGTGGCTACTTCGTTAATGACAGGTTTGAGTTGATGTTTTTCTAAAGCCTGCATACAGTCACGAATGCCCCCTACTCCAGGAAAGACGACCCGGTCGGCGGCCAAAATGGTCTCGGCATCGGAGGTTAAAAAAATATTAACATCGGGTTCAGCATATTGTAATGCTTTTGAGATGGAATGGAGATTACCCATTCCATAATCAATTACAGCAACGGAAGGCATAATTTAGTCTGTTAGTTAATTAAAGTAGCCCTTTGGTCGAAGGTGTGACGCCTTGCATTCTTGGGTCAGCAGTAATCGCCATGCGAATTGCTTTGGCAAAGGCTTTAAAGATCGTTTCGGCAATATGATGCGAGTTCTCACCGCGTAAATTGTCGATATGTAACGACACATTAGCGTGATTAACAAAACCTTGGAAAAATTCTTTAAATAAGTCGGTATCAAAATTTCCGATAGTGCGTCTTGGGTATTCGGCGTGGTAAATAAGGCTGGGTCGGCCTGAAAAATCGATAACTACACGAGACAGAGCTTCATCAAGTGGAACGTAGGAATGCCCATAACGGGTAATTCCTTTTTTGTCGCCCAGCGCTTTGCTGAACGCTTGCCCTAAAGTAATGCCAATATCTTCCACCGTATGATGGGCGTCGATATGCAGGTCTCCTTGGGCAGTGAGGGCAATATCTATCAGACCATGTCGACTAATTTGCTCTAACATATGTTCCAGAAAAGGCACCCCAGTAGTCGCGTTAAATTGACCGCTGCCGTCTAAGTTAAGGGTGGTTTTTATTTGTGTTTCGAGCGTATTTCGCTCAACTTCAGCAATACGTTGGTTCATGGTAAGTCTGATTTAATTTTAATTAAATTATTTTACTATAATTAAGCCAAATCACGTAAAACAAAAAAGATTCAATTTTTATGATTTGTTTTTAAATAAAACCAACCCGTGTTGATTTGAGTCGGGGTTGGTTTTTGGGGCTGAGCTATTTCAGTCGTTGTTAAAATAAATGTACCGAGACTGAGGCGTTGAGCTCATTAACGGTTATAGGCCCTTTTTAAAAATTTATTTGGCACGTTTACGGTCAATTTCTTTTAATAAGATTTTGCGTAAACGAATAGATTTAGGTGTTACCTCTACCAATTCATCATCACTAATGAACTCTAATGCTTGTTCCAAAGTCATTTTCTGAATTCGTGCACAGGTTAGACTCTCATCGGTTCCCGATGCGCGTACATTGGTTAGCGGTTTCGGTTTGGTGGGGTTTACTGTTAAATCACTGTTGCGAGAATGGATACCAACGAGCATCCCTTCGTAGATTTCGTCGCCATTAACAACCAATAATTCACCACGAGCTTGTAGAGGGTACAATGAATAATCAACCGCCTTTCCTTTAGCCATTGAAACTAAGACGCCACGGTTGCGTAAGCCAACAGCACCTTCTTTAACGGGCCCGTAGTGGTCAAACACATGATAGAACAACCCTGAACCCGAAGTAGCGGTTAAAAACTCAGTTTGAAAACCGAGTAAACCACGAGATGGGACAATGTATTCTAAGCGAATACGGCCTTTGCCATCAGGAACCATGTCTTTAAGGTCGCCTTTTCGATCACCTAGTCTTTCCATAATTGTACCTTGGTGATTTTCTTCAACCTCGATGGTGACATATTCAAACGGCTCAGATTTAATGCCATCAATTTCTTTGATAATTACTTCTGGGCGGGACACCCCCATTTCAAACCCTTCGCGCCGCATGTTTTCAATTAATACTGATAAGTGCAGTTCACCACGGCCAGAAACTTTAAATTTGTCTGGGTCCTCTGTTGGTTCAACACGTAAAGCAACGTTGTGTTGTAATTCTTTATCTAACCGGTCACGAATTTGACGCGTGGTTATGAATTTGCCCTCTCTGCCGGCAAAAGGAGAGTTGTTTACTTGAAAAGTCATGCTGACCGTAGGCTCATCAATAGATAATGCGGGTAAAGCCTCTACCTTTTCAGGGGCGCATAGCGTTTCTGATATTTGTAATTTATCAATACCACAGAAAGCAATAATATCACCGGCTTGTGCGGATTCAACTTCAATACGGTTAAGCCCATGGAAGCCATAAATTTTTAACATACGTCCATTGCGTGTTGTGCCGTCATTCCTTATAAGTGTGAGAGGCATATTACGTTTAACAACGCCTTTTTGAATGCGTCCAATACCAATAACACCCACATAAGAGTTGTAATCTAAACTAATAACTTGCATCTGAAAGGGTGCTTTTATATCCACATTAGGGGGGTTGACTTTGTCGACAATGGTTTCAAATAAGGGCGTCATATCACCGTCTCGAACATCATCTTCTAAACTGGAGTAACCATTTAATGCAGAAGCATAAACAACGGGGAAATCTAATTGCTCATCGGTACCGCCTAAATTGTCAAAGAGATCAAAGGTTTGATCAAGAACCCAACCAGGGCGTGCACCGGGGCGGTCAATCTTATTGATTACAACAATGGGGTTAAGCCCAAGCGCAAAAGCTTTTTGAGTTACAAAACGAGTTTGAGGCATGGGTCCGTCAACGGCATCAACTAACAGTACAACAGAATCAACCATGGAGAGTACGCGCTCGACTTCACCACCAAAATCAGCATGGCCTGGGGTATCTACAATATTGATATGGTAATCATTCCATGTTAACGCGGTGTTTTTTGCCAGAATGGTAATGCCCCGTTCTTTTTCAAGATCATTGGAGTCCATCATCCGTTCTTCGGTGTGCTCATGACTGGCAAAAGTACCGGATTGTTGAAGGAGTTTGTCAACCAGTGTGGTTTTACCATGATCGACATGAGCAATAATGGCAATATTTCTAATTTTTTCTATCACGTCTTGTAGGCCTAAATTTTTGAGTAAATGAATGGTAAGAGATTTATGTTTGTTCCCAGGGGAGGTTGTGGTAACGCCAGCCGCTTAAATTTCCTCGGTGTTTTTGAGCATCTAAGTCACCCTCAAAACCTTCGCTAATGTTAATTAAGTTATGGTACCCGTTGTCTAGAAGTGCATTGGCAGCGGCTAATGAGCGAGCACCACTGCGACAAAGTAATAAAATGGGCGTTGCTGTATTGTTAATATGTTGTTGTGCGGTAGCTATAAAATGGGGGTTTACTTGCCACTCGGGGGTCTCTTTCCATGGAATATGGATAGCATTAATTGGATGACCAACAAAAGAAAACTCTACTTGGGTGCGCACGTCAATGAGCATAGCTTCAGGGTTGCTTTGCATGAAGTCCCAGGCTTCTAGTGGGTTTTTATGTACAATCATAATTATGGTTTTTGACCTATAAAAAGAGCTTGGTTTCTAATGCCTTGGGCAATATTACCCAGTTTTCCGTTTTCGCGATAATAAACAACGTTCAAGCAACTAAATAAATTGAGTAATTCCTTTTTAGCTAACAAAAAATCAGGATTACTGGGGCCTTGTAAGGTTGTCTTTTCCTGGGTGAATGTTTGGTAAAACATTAAGCCACCTGGTTTAAGGCTATCCGTTATCTTCGCACAGAGATCACGGTCTAAGAATTTGCTTACAACAATGACATCATAAGCATCGGCCTTTAAATGGACGGGTTTAATGTCTAGCACTTTAGGTGTAAGCGGTAACTTTTTACCGCTGGCAAACACCGTTAGTTTTTTAATCGCAACATCTGAGCTGTCCCAAGCATCAGTTACCAGCCCGTGATGCGCTAAAAAAAGGGCGTTCGCGCCCATCCCACACGCTAAATCTAATGCTTTGCCTGATCCAGGCAACAAATAGGCATTTTCACTTAATATTTCGGCAACAGGATATTGTACATGATCTGCATGAAGATAGCGCAGATCCCACTTGTTTTTATTAGATGTAGTCATTATTTAGGTACCGAGGGTGTTAACCATTCTTGTAAAAAGATTAAGAAATCACTGACTTTGGCGGATAAATATTTACGATGAGGATAAACGGCATTAACTTCCAGTGGGGGCAGTGAATAATGAGTCAGAATGGCTTGAAGACGGCCCTTTTTTATATCTTCGTTAATCATATAGCTGGGAAGCATAACGATGCCGGCACCTTGGATGGAAGCAATGCGAATAGGGTCGGCAATATTGGCTTGAAAATTGCCGGATACTTTTACAGAGATTTTACTATGACCTTGATGAAATTTCCATTGTTCATAGGGAGGCATTGCTAAGTTTATTAGGCAATTGTGTTTTTTAAGGTCATGGGGCTCTTGGGGTATCCCTCGTTTTTTAAAATAGCGGGGTGCACCACAGACGACAAGATCATAGCTTGCCAGTTTACGGGCAATAAAACTGCTATTTTCCAGTGCGCCGAGAAAAATAGCGATATCAATACCGTCATCAATTAAGTTGCTGGGGTTACTTTGTAAAATAAGGTCAATGTCTAATTTTGGGTGTAATTCAATAAATTCAGATAATGCAGGGGTTATATAGGAGGTACCGAAAACGGTCGGTGCACTGAGGCGGAGCAGGCCTTGCGGTTCGGTATGCATATGGGTAACAGAGGCCTCCATTTCGTTGATATCGGATAATACTTGTTGGCAGCGATCAAGGTAAGCGGAGCCAATTTCAGTGAGGCTTAACTGTCGCGTTGTTCTATTAAATAAACGTACGCCGAGTTTTTTTTCCAAATGCATGATGTGTTTGGTTGCCATGGCTCTAGAAATGGATAGGTCACGAGCGCCGGCTACAAAACTGCCGTTGTGTGCCACGCGGGCAAAAACATTCATACTGGTTAACTTGTCCACCCGATAGTTTCCTTATAAGAAATAATTAATTAATTATTTTGGTAATTGTTATTCATATGAAGCATTGTATAATAGCTGTCATCAACACTGCAAGCACGCCAAATAATTGTTTTGTAGTGGTTTTTTTAATTTAATAATTTTATAGAGGATTTATTGTGTCTGACTTAAGAAAAGATTTTGTAATTGCGGCGGTATTTGTTTTTGGGCTTTGTAGTTTTCTTTCAGGTCAGTACGTTTTTTCGATGGTTTCGTTTGTAAGCAGTAGTTTAATGGCGTTGTTAGTACGAAGAAAAGTGGTTTAAGATTTTACAAGTTGTTTAAGCATTGGTAATTCCCTCCCTCCAAAAAAAGTTTATTGATGTTCCCTTGACCCTATTACTGATTCCAGTAATAGGGTTTTTTATTATCAACAGAGCCTTGTTTTTGTTTAAGAAAGATAACTAAGCGCTTTAGGGGTTGGCAAAATTAATATTGTGTTGATTTTTGTTTAGTGTCTTTTGGCCAATACCTTTGACTCGAGTTAATTCATTAAGTGATGAAAAAGGGCCGTTTTTTTCTCGGAAATCAATAATAGCGTTAGCTTTTTTTAATCCGATACCATTGAGAGCATTGGCGACCTCAGTTGCATTGGATGTGTTTATGTTTATTGGCTCCGCATGTAGTGTGATTGAAAAAAAGAGTAGAAAAATAAAATATTTGATCATCTTAAAGCTCCTTAAATATTAAGATATTAAAATACTGCGAAAAATTTTTTTCGCAGTGACGCCTAAAAAATAGTTGGTTCTTGAGCGGAGGCAATTTTATTTTTAATATTGAGAGGCTCGGGCATTGCTTGAGGACTTTGTTTTGTTGTTTAATAATCGTTTTATGTTTTAGCACAGTAAAACTATGATTCGATATTTACGCTATTTTTGGCCTGGGAAACTCAGGTCACTAGATCAATCAAAATTAAGACAGCCTCAGGATTTATTGTCTAAAGATGAGCCCTCGATTAAAGAAGAGTTAACAGAGGTTGTTCTTAAACAATTGTTACAAAAGAAAGAATTTTCTATTCTTGATGGGTTGAATGAATACGATGAAGACTATACTTTTTTTGAATCGCGGGGGAATATTATCACCCATGAAATGAAAAAAAGAGTGGTGAATGAAGTCTTGCTGCAACGACAGAATTCTGACACCGCGGCGTCTGAACAGGGAAGTAAATGTCAGGATCAAGGTCTTAATCAGGTAAGGGAACAAGATGACCAACAGTCCGGTTGAATTAGCACAACAGGTCTTTGAGGAATTTTCTGTAGCAGCGGTATCTTATGTATCGTTTGAATCTGAAGGCAAGTTATTGGTTATCGGTTCGGCCACGCAGGTACTTGAGGTATTGCCATTATTAAAGGTATTCTCAATATCAGTTTTATCTGTTGGGAGTTCTTCCTCGCAAGAACAGGCTCGGTTGTTTGGAGCCGTAAGCTTGATAGAAGCGGCTGTTGATATTCAATTGTCTGGGTATTTGGGTGCGTTTACGGTTGCCGGAATAACGACTCAATTTGATTTGATTTTGGATTTACGCCCAGAAAGCAGTTTTCAATCGGTCTTAAATCCGATTGGTTATTTTCACGTGAATGAACGCAAAGACCTGCCATTGGTTATTGAGCCATTAAATGATCTTGTCGGTGTGTTTGATAAGCCAAAGTATTTTTCCTATTTAAAAGAAAAATGCGCACATAGCCGAAATAAGATAGAGGGGTGTCGGCAATGTATAGATATTTGCAGCGCAGATGCCATTACTTCAGTTAATTATCAAATTGAGGTCAACCCCTATTTATGCCAAGGATGCGGAGATTGTTCCGTCGTTTGTCCGTCCGGTGCCATGAATTACCAGTACCCCACACGACAAGAGATATTGGATCGTTTACGGTCAATGTTAAAAGCATTTTTTTTAGCGGGAGGTGTTCGGCCAGTTGTTTTGTTTTGTAGTATAGAAGACCAGGGTGTTTTATCTTCAGATGTAAATGAATATTTAGTCTATCCTTTAGAATCATTGACGTCAGTGGGCTCTGAAGTTTGGCTATCGGCATTAGCTTTTGGGGCTTCTCAGGTTGTTCTTTATAATGCTGTGCCGTTGTTACCCAGCAGTGAACAGACCTTGAATGAAGCATTAAAAGTAACGCATATGATTTTAAAGGGTATGGGTTTTTCAGAAACATTGTTGTACCGCTCTGAAGGCATAGACGTTCAAAATACGGAAACTGAATTAGTAACGTTTTTGCCGGCGACTTTTGCTGGCGATAACGATAAGCGAACTGTTTTTCGCTTGGCAGTGGATCATTTATATCAATATGCGAGTCAACAACCTCATCAAGTCGAATTATTGGCTAATGCGGCTTGGGGCGAAGTGCAGGTGGCTTCTGATTTATGTACCTTGTGTTTTTCTTGTGTTTCCTCTTGCCCATCAGGCGCGCTGCAATCCGGACAAAGCAGTCCACAATTAAACTTCATTGAATCGTTGTGCTTGCAATGTAATCAGTGTGTTTCAACGTGTCCTGAACAGGCGATTGAATTAAATGCACGTTATATTTATAAGGGCATTGAGGCGCGTAGCTCTCGGCGCCTACATGAAGAGTCCGTGTTTCATTGTATTGAGTGTCAAAAGCCATTTGCAACAGAAAAAATGATTGTGATTATGAAAGATAAATTATCTGGACATCCTATGTTTCAAGGCGATGCAATGAAGCGATTGGAAATGTGTGAGGATTGTCGAATAAAGAGTCAGTTTGGTTAAAAATAATGGGAATAGATGAAGAATATATGGAGCATCAGTTACGGGCTAATACGTATAGTTTATTAGCGCACTTGTTTGTTGCAGAACCGAATATACAAACATTGTCATTACTGGGGTCAATAAGCGAACAGTCTACGGCGAAGGAAACGCCTATTTCAATGGCTTGGGAGCGATTATTTGATGTAGCTAGAACGATGAAAATAACGGTGATTAGTGCAGAGTTTCAACAATTATTTATTGGGGTGGCACGGGGAGAGTTAATGCCTTATGGTTGTTACTATCAGAGTGGTTTTTTAATGGATAAGCCCTTAGTCGTACTTCGACAAGATTTACAAGTTATGGGTTTTACCCGACAAGCAAACAGCCATGAACCTGAGGATCATATGGCAGCCTTGTGTGAGGTCATGGCTATACTGGTGAGAGAAGATCGCCAGGAGCAGTTCGCTTTTTTTCAAAAACATATGAATGTTTGGATGCCGAAGTTTTTTAAGGATCTTAGTGATACGCCGTCGGCTTGTTTTTATCAGGCTGTTGCGTTATTAGCAACGGCTTTTTTTCAGGTTGAAGAAACCTTTATGGGTATGAGTAATGATGGAAAGTAATGCAGGGAATCGCTTGGTACTGGTCGACGGGTCTTCTTTTTTATTTAGGGCTTTTCATGCGGTTCCGCCATTGAGCAATGACCAGGGTCAACCGACCAATGCCATTTATGGGGTGACTAATATGCTGAAACGTCTATTAGCCAGTGAGGATAGCCCTTACGTCGTTGTTGTTTTCGATGCGCCCGGGAAAACATTTAGGCATCAATTGTACAGTGAATATAAAGCCAATAGACCGCCAATGCCAACGGAACTTAAGGTTCAGATTGAGCCTTTGTTTGAAGTTATTCAGGCCATGGGTTTGCCGCTTGTTATTGAATCGGATGTGGAAGCCGATGATGTTATTGGTACGTTAACGCATTTAGCGCAAGCGCAAGGGTTTCAGGTCGTTATTTCTACGGGTGACAAGGATATGGCGCAATTGGTCAATGAACAAGTGAGTTTAATTAACACGATGACGGACAAGGTGCTGGATGTTCAGGGTGTTGTGGATAAATTTGGTGTGTTACCAGAACAAATTATTGATTATCTCGCTTTGATGGGTGACACGGTTGATAATATACCCGGCATTCCAAAGGTAGGACCTAAAACAGCGGCAAAGTGGCTGAACGAGTTTCAGACTTTAGAGCAAGTTATCGCATCAGCGGAATCAATTAAAGGTAAGGTGGGTGAAAATCTACGTGCAAGTTTAGATCAACTGCCGTTGTCTAAAGCACTGACAACGATAAAATGTGATTTGTCATTGCCTTATGCGATGGAAGATTTAAAGTTAAAATCAGTAGATAAGACAGCATTACAATCCTTGGTTTCTGACCTAGGGTTTGTTTCTTGGAGTAAGAAATTAACGGAACAAGTGGGGTCAGAAGCCCCGTTGTCTGAGCAAGTAAAAGACGTCATTGATTACGAAACCATTTATACCAATCAGCGTTTTGATTATTGGTTGAAGCAGTTGGCGACAGCGCCTTTATTTTCATTTGATACGGAAACAACGAGCTTGAATTATCTACAAGCTGAAATTGTTGGGGTTTCATTTGCAATTGATTCGACTCAAGCCGCTTACCTTCCGGTTGCGCATAATGACCCCGATGCACCACAACAATTAGCACGGGATACTGTTTTAGCGCGCTTAAAACCATTATTGGAAGATTCAGAAAAAAAGAAGATTGGTCAGAACTTAAAATATGATGCCCATGTGCTGGCTAATTATGGGATTCAGTTACAAGGTATTGCGCATGATACGATGCTGCAGTCTTATCTGTTGAATAGTACCGTAACGCGTCATGATATGGATTCTTTGGCGAAGCATTATTTGGGGCGCGAGACGATTCATTATGAAGATGTTGCCGGCAAGGGGGTGAAGCAAATTTCATTTCAGGATGTTGCCATTAAACAAGCAGCGCCTTATGCGGCAGAAGATGCGGATGTGACCTTACAGTTACACCAGCAATTGTGGCCCATGTTGAAGTCACATGATGCCATGCGTTTGTTGTATGAGACCGTTGAGCGACCCCTAATTAAGGTTCTAATGCGTATTGAGCGCAACGGTGTTTTATTAGATTATTCGATGTTAAATCAACAGAGTATGGTGTTAGCTAATCAAATCATTGGGCTGGAATTAAAGGCGCATGAAGAGGCGGGAAAGGTTTTTAATTTAAGTTCGCCTAAGCAAATTCAAGAAATTTTATATGATCAGTTGCAGTTGCCCATACTTAAGAAAACTCCAAAAGGGAAGCCGTCAACAGCAGAGTCCGTTTTAGAAGAACTGGCCTTAGATTATTCATTACCTAAAATAATTTTGGATTACCGGAAATTAAGTAAATTAAAGTCGACTTATACCGATAAATTACCGCAATTAGTGGACATAAAAACAGGGCGTGTACATACATCGTATCACCAAGCAGTTACGGCTACTGGGCGGCTGTCTTCAACAGAACCTAATCTTCAAAATATTCCTGTACGGAGTGAGCAAGGGCGTAAAATCAGGGAGGCGTTCATTGCTCCGGATGGCTTTTGTTTGGTGGCGGCGGATTATTCTCAAATTGAATTACGTATTATGGCGCACTTGTCTGCCGATAAAGGTTTATTGGCCGCTTTTGGTGCCGGTGAAGATATCCATAAAATGACCGCCGCAGAGGTTTTTGGTGTGGACTTAAGCCAAGTTACTTCAGACTTAAGGCGTTCGGCTAAGGCTATTAATTTTGGCTTAATTTATGGAATGTCCAGCTTTGGATTGGCTCGGCAATTGGGCGTTTCTATAGGCGCGGCGCAATCATATATTGAATTATATTTTTCACGTTATCCGGGTGTTAAAGATTATATGGATACGATTCGAAAATTAGCAGGCCAGCAAGGCTATGTTGAAACGCTATTTGGTCGTCGGTTGTATTTGCCAGAAATCAATTCACGTAATGCAGCACGCCGACAATATGCAGAACGAACCGCAATTAATGCGCCGATGCAAGGAACGGCGGCAGATATCATTAAAAAAGCAATGATTAATGTGGACCGATGGATAACACAGGAACAACCCGACGTTAAAATGATCATGCAAGTTCATGACGAGTTGGTTTTTGAGGTGCCGGAAATAGCGAGAAAAGAGCACATGAAATCTATCCAGTTATTAATGAGCTCAGCGGCTGACTTGGCGATTCCTTTGGTTGTTGATGTGGGATTTGGCCGGAATTGGGACGAGGCGCATTAAGGCTTTTTAAAGATTATTGAGGGTTGTTTTGGCTGAGTGAAAGCCAAATATCTAGCGTGTCTTGGAGCTCTTGAATACCTATTTTTTTTAGTGAAGAGAAGAGTTGAATGGTGACCGATGTCGCAGAGTCCTTCAGTTGTTTTTCAACGTGCATCAGAGCGTTCTTTGAGGCCCCGTATTTCATTTTATCGCATTTATTGAGTAGTATGTGTAGGGGTAAGTTACTGTGTTGACACCAAGTAATCATCTGCCAATCAAATTCAGTTAGTGGATGGCGAATATCCATGACTAATACGATGCCAGAAAGTGATTGACGCTCTAACAAATAAGTTTCTATCATTTTGTGCCAGTCTTTTTTGACAGCTAAAGGGACTTTAGCAAACCCAAATCCCGGTAAATCAACAAATCGATTTGTTTCAGTCAGGTGGAAAAAATTAAGCAATTGGGTTCGGCCAGGTGTTTTACTGATTCGAGCCAGAGATTTTTGTTGGGTAAGGCTATTAATGGTGCTGGATTTACCGGCATTAGAGCGACCGGCAAAAGCAATTTCGTGACCAGTATCTTCGGGTGCCTGATTAATAGAAGGAGCACTCATTATGAAAGTGGCTTGTTGGTAAATTGGGTTCATCGTAATCTCGCTATGAGGGGTAAATTAGAGTAAACTGATAAAGTTAAGTTTTATTTAGACAATTTTGTAGGTGGTCTGTAATTTTTACCAGAAAATGGTCATGATAAAGCATTTGAAGATTGATCCAAGTCTTTAACGTGTCATTTTAGGTTTGAGAGCGTTAGTGTCTTAGGGACCTTATTATTTGTTGGGAGTAAAGAATGAGCAATAAATTGTTCACGGTTGGCGCTATATTGATTCTAGCTATTTTTTCAGGGGTATCACAAGCAAAAGGTGATGGTGTTTCCTGTGAAGGCGTGCCGTTTGATAGAAGTTGTTGGTTAAATAACTTGTATCCGGGCCAGAAAAAAGCAGAAGCTTGCGCGGGTTGTCATGGACAAGATGGTAACAGTACGATGGGGTTGTTTCCGAAGTTAGCCGGTCAGCACCCTGCCTACTTAGTTAAGCAATTAGTAGCGTTTAAAAATGGCGAGCGTACAGACCTAAGCATGCAATCCATTGCATCGTCTTTAAGCGATGAAGATATGCGGGATATTGCGGCCTTTTACTCAGAACAAGGTATTTCTGAAAATACGCCACCGGAGCCAGAAGTGGCAGAAGATGACGACGATGATTGGGGTGATAGTGAAACTACGGCAGAAAACAGTTTAACGATAGATGAATTGGTTGCCATAGGTCGAGATTTATATCGTAATGGTGATGTTAAAAATAAAGTTTCGGCATGTATCGCTTGTCATGGACCTTATGGCCAAGGAAATAAGCCCGCTGTGTTTCCACGGCTAGCCTCACAACATGCTGATTATTTGATTAAGTCGCTGAAAGATTTTAAGTCGGATGAGCGTAATAATAATCCTTATAGCATGATGCATATGATTGCTAAAAAAATGACGGATGAAGAAATAGAGGCAGTAGCACATTATATTGCCCTAATGAAAAAGTAATTTTTATATTGTTTATTTGAGAACGCGGGGCTTTGAGTTCTGCGTTCTTTTAGGTATTGCACATGTCAGTTTCAGTAAACTCCTCTTTTAGATCCCTTTCATTGACCGCTTTATTGATTCGTTTTTTGGGATCAATGAATCTAGCCATAACGCTTTTAGTGGCCGTAGCTATTGCGTCAATTATTGGTACGGTGTTGCAGCAAAATCAACCTTACCCCGACTATGTCATTAAGTTTGGACCCTTTTGGTTTGAAGTTTTTAAATCGTTAGATTTATTTGATGTTTATTCTTCGGTTTGGTTTTTAGTTATTTTAGGTTTCTTGGTTATTTCTACCACGGTTTGTATCTTTCGTAATACGCCACGGGTCTTAAAAGATATTCGTGATTATAAAGAGTCTGCCCAATTAAATGCGTTACGAAGAATGAGTCACGGTCATGAATGGCAGTCTCATTTTAGTCCTGACATTTGTGTTGAGCGAATTAGTGCTGTGGCGCAAGCTAAAGGGTATCGATTAGTTGTTAAATCAGAAGCTAAGCAATTAATAGTTGCTGCAAAAAAAGGCAGTGGTAGTCGGTTAGGTTACATTTTTACCCATATTGCTATTGTGATTATTTGTATTGGCGGCTTAATTGACGGCAATGTACCTTTAAAGATAGCGGAGATGACGGATAAAATTCAGGTCGAAACGCGCAATATTCCAGCGAGTCAGGTTCCACTAGTGAGTACGTTGCCGATTGATAATCTATCGTTCAGGGGGACTGTGACCATTCCTGAAGGTCAGAAAGCTAATTTGGCTTTTATAGATTTTAAAGATGGCTATTTAGTGCAGCGTTTGCCTTTTTTAATTGCGGTTGAAGATTTTCGTATTGATTATTATAAAACGGGCCAACCTAAATCTTTTGCAAGTGATTTGATTATTTACGATAAGGAGTTGGAGGCGCCGTTACATAAAACAATCTCCGTTAATCACCCATTGGAGCACCGTGGCTATACCATTTATCAGTCAAGTTTTGGTGATGGCGGTTCAGAACTTAGGATTAAATTGTGGCCATTAAAAGGCGCTAATCGTAGTGATGAAATTCGTGCGGTGGTTAACACCCCGTTTGCCCTATCACTTGAAAAGACGGAGATGACATTAGAGATTTTGGACTTTAGGCCTATTAATGTGAATCCTGATATTACTGGCGTGAAGAAGTTTAAGAATATTGGCCCCCGTTTTCAGTATAAATTAAGGGCAGCTACCGGTGAAGCAACTGAATTTATTAACTATATGATGCCGGTTGAAAAAGACGGAGCAAAATATTATTTAACAGGATTGCGTCATACCCCGGCAGAGGACTTTAGGTATTGGTATTTACCCGCAGACAGTGAAGATGGGGTAGATCGTTTTATGCGTTTCTTGGCCTTGCTGAATGATGAAACAAGACTTAAGAAGATAGCATTGTCAGCATTACCGAAACAAGCAGAGAGTTTTTTGCCGATGGCCGAAGACCAAGAGCTTGTTGCTCAATTTATGGTTGGTTTAATCAACCAATTTGTCAATGGTGGTGTGGGTCTTATCTCGGCTAAAGTGAAGGCGGCTGTCGCGCCAGATAAACAACAGGAGATCTCAAGCCTTTATGCAAAGGTGTTACACCATTTTTTACGGAATGTTTATTGGGTTGTTTTGCAGGAAGAAGAGCTAGATCCAGCATTGGGCTTAAGTGAATTTGATGAGCGGTTTTATGAAGATGCTGTCGCCGCGGTAAGTATTAGTCACCAATATGATGTGCCGGTTTATTTAGATTTGATTGGTTTTGATCACAAGGAGGCCACCGGGTTACAAGTGACGCGATCACCGGGGAAAATGTTAGTGTTTCCGGGTTGTTTGTTGTTAGTGGTTGGCGTATTTTGTATGTTTTATCTCCCGCAGCGTCGCTTCTGGGTTATTGTGTCTGGATCACAGGACAATACACAGTTATTTTTAGCTGCTCAGGAGGGTCGTAACCCTTATGAATTTGAACAAGAATATAGTGCTTTAGAGAATGCTTTGCTTTTACAATTAGGTACAGAAAGAACAGATTAAAACTATGGAAAATACAATAGATAAAGATTATAAAACCAAGCGTCATTTTTATCAGCGCCGAAACAGTGCTGATTGGGTATGGGGTTTGGCTAATATTGTGGGAGTTGTTTATGCCCTCAGTCAGTACCATATGCTCATGGATGGTTATGAAAAAGTAATTATTGTTTGTACTGGGTTAGTTTTGATTGGGTTTGGTTGGGTCTGGCAAACGATTAGACTATTTGTTACCGGTGTTGCTTTAGTGAGTTTATTTGCGGTCTCACGTTATGGCGTTACGATTGATTTAGGTAAAACAGATTTTTTTCTAAAATATATGCTGGCAAGTCAATCAGCTATTATGTGGATGAGTGCCTTGTATGTGATGGCAACAGCCACTTATTTTTTTGATTTGTTAACGAATAAACCGTTTAGTGGTGCTGTTGCAACGAGTTTAACGTGGGCGGCAACAGGAATGGGTTTTGTGGGTTTGTTGGTTCGTTGGCGTGAATCATATTTGATTGATTTTGAGATTGGTCATATACCGGTTAGCAATTTATATGAGGTTTTTATACTTTTTTCGATTATTACCGCCCTTATTTATTTACGGTATGAGCAACGTTACAATACGCGTTCTATGGGTGGGTTTGTTTTAACCGTTATTAGTGCTGCCGTTGCTTTTTTATTATGGTATACCGTTGAACGACAGGCGGATATTATTCAGCCGTTGGTCCCGGCGTTAAATAGTTATTGGATGAAGATCCATGTTCCGGCTAATTTTATAGGCTATGGCTCTTTTTCACTGGCAGCGATGGTTGGGTTAGTTTTTTTATTGAAGGGAAAAATGGAGGCGGTTGCTCCGAAGGCCTTTTTGACCCAACGACTGCCTGAATTAACGCTTTTAGATGATGTAATGTACCGTGCAATTGCTCTAGGGTTTGCATTTTTTACGTTGGCAACAATTTTAGGGGCGCTCTGGGCTGCTGAGGCGTGGGGTGGCTACTGGTCATGGGATCCCAAAGAAACCTGGGCATTAATTGTTTGGTTGAACTATGCGGCGTGGTTACACATGCGGCTTACAAAAGGGTGGCATGGAACCCCTATGGCATGGTGGTCAATCGTGGGTTTTTTTGTGACCTTGTTTGCTTTTTTAGGCGTTAATATGTTCCTGTCAGGGCTTCATTCATATGGGGGGCTTTAAAATGGTTAAATTATTTCGTGGCTTACTTTGGTTGTTTTTAGGATTGTATGTACAACTATTGTGGGCTGAAACAGGAGTAGAAAAAGGTTATGAAAATGTTGCGCCAGTACAGCCTGTTGAATTAGCGGGAAAAGTTGAGGTTATTGAGTTCTTTTGGTATGGCTGCCCGCATTGTTTTTCTTTTGAGCCGGTATTAAATGAGTGGGTGAAAAAACAAAGCGATCAGATTAATTTTATTCGAGTACCTGCGGTGTTTAGTAAGCGCTGGGGGCGTCATGCGAAGGCCTATTTTACTGCACAGGCTTTGGGTGTTTCTGAGCAATTACATGTTGATTTTTTTAATGCGATTCAAGTTAAAAAACAGCGTTTGGAAACAGAAGACCAATTGGTTAAGTTTTTTGTGGCACACGGTGTAAATGAACAGGATTTTCGTAATGCGTACCATTCTTTTTTGGTGGATGCGAAAATGCGTCAAGCTCAGTCAATGGGGCCACGATATGGTGTTACCAGCGTGCCGACTATTATTGTTAATGGTAAATACCGCAGTAATGCAAGTATAGCCGGGGGGCAATCGAATCTGTTAGGGGTGATGGATCAATTGGTTGCCGTGGAATCAGCACCTTAACGGTTCAAGTGCTGATGTCCGCCAGAAGGACCGTGGGTATGGGTTGCAATCATCTTAGGGTGCTGGCGTTGAGTAGTGTAAAATTGGTTTAAGCTATTCCGGTAGTTTTTTAACTTGGGTTATAATGTTTTTGAAAAAAGTCTTTTTAAGGAGAAAATGTAATGAGTGTTTTAGTAGGTAAGCAAGCTCCAGATTTTACGGTTCCGGCTGTTTTAGGTAATGGTGAAATCGTTGATAGTTTTAATTTATCTGACGCTATTCAAGGTAAATACGCGGTAATTGTTTTTTACCCGTTGGATTTTACTTTTGTTTGCCCATCAGAATTGATCGCACTGGATCATCGTATGGATGACTTTACTAGTCGGGGCGTTGAAGTTATTGCGGTTTCAATTGATTCTCATTTTACCCATAATGCTTGGCGTAATACGCCGATAGCAGAAGGTGGCATTGGGCCTGTTAACTATACTATGGCTGCAGATATGGCACACAGTATTGTTAAAGCATATGATGTAGAAGCAGAAGCACCAGCAGTCGCTTATCGGGGTACTTTCTTGATTGACCAAGCAGGATTGGTTCGTCATCAGGTTGTTAATGATTTGCCTTTAGGCCGTAATATGGATGAGATCATTCGTATGGTTGACGCCTTACAGTTCCACGAAGAGCACGGTGAAGTTTGTCCAGCAGGATGGAAGAAAGGTGATTCAGGTATGAATGCAAGTCCTGAAGGTGTTGCTGAATATTTGGGCAGTAACGCGGAGAATTTGTAATAAATTCTGAATTAGTTTGAGTGGCAATTTAGAAAAAGCCATTCGTTATTCTGATTTTAGGTGTGAAGATAGGGTATTGTGAATTTCACAGTACCCTTTTTTTTGGCATTTAAAGTTGCTTGGCAAGTTACTGTTGATGGATCCCATAGATTTTCAAAATTATATTTTAGAGTGGGCGGTTTTAGAGGGGCGTAAAGATTTACCCTGGCAAAACCCAGTGAGTCCATATCGGGTCTGGGTTTCAGAGGTGATGTTACAGCAGACACAAGTAGCAACGGTGATTCCTTATTTTCAACAGTTTATTAGCACATTTCCTGAGGTACAAAGTCTGGCGTCTGCCCCATT
>DUCI01000044.1:26639-27238 GCA_012959905.1 Methylococcaceae bacterium
GGTGATACATTTCCCAACACATTGCCGGCACTCATGGCGCTACCCGGGGTTGGGCGCTCAACAGCAGGCGCAATTTTAAGCATTGCTTTTGGGCAACCAGCACCGATTTTAGACGGTAACGTTAAGCGAGTGTTAAGTCGCTGTTTCGGCGTTTCAGGCTGGTCCGGGGATAGCGCTGTTCTTAAAGAATTGTGGCAGTTGAGCACATTTTATACACCCCCAAAGAAGGCCGCAGCCTATACGCAAGCAATGATGGATTTAGGGGCAATGATTTGTAAGCGCCGACAACCGTTGTGCGAGCAATGCCCCGTTAATGAGTCTTGTATTGCTTTTCAGAATAATCAAGTTGACGTATTACCCACAGCAAAACCTAAAGTAAAGTTACCGGTTAAAGAGAAAATATTTTTAATGTTGATGAGTGATGAGCGGGAGGTTTTTTTAATTAAGAGGCCGCTTAAAGGAATATGGGCCGGTCTTTGGTGCATGCCAGAATTTAGTGATCTTGAGGGTGCACTGAATTGGTGTGAGATATATTTAGGTTTCGTACCGGACTATCATTTACAGGGGCTCAGGCGCCATACTTTTAGCCATTATCATTT
>DUCI01000045.1 GCA_012959905.1 Methylococcaceae bacterium
CGTAATAGCAGCCGTTAGGGTCGTCTTACCATGATCTACGTGGCCAATCGTGCCTACGTTTACATGGGGTTTGGTACGTTCAAATTTTTCTTTAGCCATGCCCTAACACCTTAATACCATGTGATATTCTAAGAATATCTGTTAACAATTGCATCGGTTATACTCACCGGTGCTTCCTTATATTTTTCAAAGCGCATACTGTATGTTGCACGCCCTTGAGTAGCTGACCTTAAATCTGTTGCGTAACCAAACATTTCAGCCAACGGTACTTCACAAATAATCGCCTTACCCGAAGGCGTATCATCCATTCCATGAATGATGCCTCGCCGACGATTAACATCACCAACAACATCACCCATATGACTTTCCGGAGTAATTATCTCAACCTCCATAATCGGCTCAAGTAATACCGGAGCAGCCTTTTTAGCGCCCTCCCTAAAACCCATTGAGCCGGCTATTTTAAAAGCCATTTCATTCGAATCCACATCATGGTACGAACCATCAAACAACGTAACTCTGACATCAACAACTGGAAAACCAGCTAAAACACCATTTTTCATTTGCTCAACAATACCCTTATCAACTGCAGGGATATAGTCCCTGGGTACTGAGCCACCAACAACCAGGTTAACAAACTCATACCCCGTCCCTTGAGGCAGAGGCTCCAACTTTAGCCAAACATGACCGTATTGCCCTCGACCACCCGATTGACGGATAAACTTACCCTCACACTCAACAGCTGACCCAATAGTTTCTCTATAGGAAACCTGAGGTGCACCGACATTAGCCTCAACGGAAAATTCGCGCTTCAGCCGGTCGACAATAATCTCAAGATGAAGCTCGCCCATCCCAGAAATAATCGTTTGTGCCGTTTCCTCATCCGTATGTACCCGAAACGAGGGATCTTCTTGCGCCAATTTTGCAAACGCCGTACCCATTTTCTCCTGATCAGCCTTAGTTCTAGGCTCAACAGCGACCGATATTACCGGTTCCGGAAACTCCATTCGCTCAAGAACGATTTCAGAATCCGCCACACACAAGGTATCCCCTGTACTTACATCTTTTAAGCCAATGGCAGCTGCTATATCTCCAGCATAAACCTCATCAACTTCTTGTCGACTATTCGCATGCATCTGAACAATACGACCGACTCGCTCTTTCTTCTTTTTAACCGAATTAAAAATCCGATCTCCAGTTTTCAAAATCCCCGAGTAGACTCTGAAAAAAACCAACGTCCCAACAAAGGGGTCCGTTGCAATTTTAAATGCTAACGCTGCAAAAGGCGCTTTATCATCAGCAGGCCGCTCAGCTTCAGTCTCTTCGTCAGCCAATACACCCTTAATGGCTGCAACCTCTGTAGGTGCGGGAAGATACTCAATCACCGCATCTAACAATGCCTGAACGCCTTTATTTTTAAAGGCTGAACCGCAGATCGTCGGAACCAATTCATTCGCAATCGTTTGTTCGCGAATACCGGCTTTAATGTCTGCATCAGACAGCAAGCCTGACTCCAGATACCTATCCAACAACTCTTCATTAGCCTCTGCTGCCGCTTCAACTAAACGTTCACGCCACTCCTGGCACAAATCAAGCATCCCAGCCGGGATATCCTTTTCCTCGAACGCAACGCCCATGTTGCTTTCTTCCCAATAGATAGCCTTCATCTTAATAAGGTCAACCACCCCTTTAAAATTCTCTTCGGCTCCTATCGGCACTTGCAAAACTACCGGCTTAGCGGCCAGACGCTCAGAAATCTGACTGACCACTCGAAAAAAATCGGCACCCGATCTATCCATCTTATTCACAAACGCCAACCGTGGCACTTGGTATTTATTCGCCTGACGCCAAACCGTCTCTGACTGTGGCTCAACACCACCAACAGCGCAAAAAACTGAACATGCACCATCTAACACACGCAATGACCGCTCGACCTCAATGGTGAAATCAACATGCCCTGGTGTATCAATTATATTGATACGATGCTCAGGAAACTGCTTATTCATGCCACTCCAAAAACAAGTGGTTGCAGCAGAGGTTATGGTAATTCCTCGCTCCTGCTCTTGGGCCATCCAGTCCATGGTTGCCGCACCATCATGAACCTCTCCTATCTTATGAGAGACCCCTGTGTAATAAAGTATTCGCTCTGTTGTTGTGGTCTTACCCGCATCAATATGAGCCATGATACCAATATTCCGGTATCGGTTAATATCTGTCTGGCGAGCCATTTCAAATCACCCCCCAACAATAAAACTAACTTACCAGCGATAATGTGCAAATGCCTTATTCGCATCAGCCATTCTATGTGTATCTTCACGCTTTTTAGCCGCTGCACCACGATTTTCAGAGGCGTCTAATAACTCACCTGCCAGTTTAAACGCCATGCCGCGCTCATTTCTTTTTCTTGCTGCATCAATGGTCCAACGCATTGCTAAACCAACACGGCGAGAAGGCATTACCTCAACAGGCACTTGATATGTTGCACCACCCACACGTCGAGACTTAACTTCTACTCGAGGCTGAATGTTATCCAATGCTTTTTTCAGCACCTCCAAAGGATCCTCATGGCCTTTACCTTCAATGACATCCAAAGCACCGTAAACAATGCTCTCAGCAACTGACTTCTTGCCACTTACCATAATCATATTCATGAACTTCGCTAACATTTCGCTTCCAAATCTAGGATCTGGAAGGATACTTCTCTTTTCGGCTGCTCTTCTTCTAGACATTTTCTACCGTACCTGATTAACTTTTTGGTTTTTTAGCGCCATACTTCGAGCGCCCATTTTTTCTTCCATCGACACCTGAAGTGTCAAGACTACCTCGCACCACATGATATCGAACACCTGGAAGATCCTTTACACGACCTCCACGAATCAAGACCACGGAATGCTCTTGAAGATTATGCCCCTCACCACCGATATAACTACTCACTTCCGAACCGTTAGTTAATCTAACACGAGCTACTTTACGCAAAGCCGAGTTCGGCTTCTTAGGTGTGGTGGTATAAACACGTGTACACACACCTCTTCTTTGTGGGCATGCATCTAATGCAGGCACATTACTTTTAACAACCTTTCTAACTCTCGGCTTACGAACCAACTGGTTAATCGTGGCCATATCTTTTAGACTCCAAATTAATTTTTTAAGCGTCAGGCAATAAAAAAACCGCTGCACACTGGCAACGGATTTACTAATAATCTTTAACTAACCTGATGTAACAAGCTAGCCGCTTATAATAAATAGTTAACCCATACAAGTCAAGTTATACCTAACCGAAGACCTATAAATCCTTTTTGGACCTAATCTCACCTGAACGCGAAATTACACAGATTTACTCAGCACCGATGGGCAGGTTAAGTCAAAATTAGAACTAACCTGCCAAAAAATAAAATTACTTGTACCCTTTTTTAATCTTCTGGAATTACATTTCAGTATTCAAAGCTTTTTTCAATGCTTCTTCAACCTCATCAATATCAACCTTAGTGTCTACAGCGGCGTTTGATGCATTCAGCCGATCTAACTTAGCCTGTTTTCGCTTCGCATGGTAAGCCAAGCCTGTACCGGCTGGAATTAAACGCCCTACAATTACATTTTCTTTTAAACCGTGAAGCCCATCTCTCAAGCCCCTTACTGCGGCGTCTGTCAATACTCGAGTCGTTTCCTGAAATGAAGCCGCTGAAATAAAAGACTCGGTTGCCAATGATGCTTTGGTAATCCCTAAAAGCATCGGTGAGAAAGTAGCCGGAACCTTATTTTCAGACTCCATTTTCTTATTAACTTCATTCACCAATAAGCGTTCCAACTGCTCACCTTTGGTAAAGTCAGTATCACCCGCAGAAGTTAGCTCAACTTTTCTAAGCATTTGACGAATAATTGCCTCAATATGCTTATCGTTAATTTTCACCCCTTGCAAACGGTACACATCCTGAATTTCCTTAACTAAATAAGCAGCTAATTCTTCAACGCCTCGCAACCGTAAAATATCATGCGGCGTTAATTCACCCTCTGCAATCGTCTCTCCTTTTTCAACAAACTCACCCTCAAAAACCGTAATATGACGCCATTTTGGCACCAAGGTTTCAAACTGCTCGCCACTTGCATCGGTAATAACAATTCTTTGCTTACCTTTAGTCTCCTTACCAAAAGAAACCGCTCCGGTCGCTTCCGCAAGAATAGCAGGGTCTTTTGTTTTACGTGCCTCAAACAAATCAGCAACCCGCGGCAAACCACCGGTTATATCACGCGTCTTACTGGATTCTTGTGGGATTCTAGCCAGCACGTCACCGACTTCTACTTCTTCCCCATCTTTGATATTGGCAATCGCACCCGTCGGCAAGAAATATTGCGCAACAATTTCTGTACCCGAAAGATACAAATCAGCCCCATTTTCATCAACCAACTTAACCATGGGTCGCAACTCTTTACCCGCACTGCCCCGTTGTTTTGGATC
>DUCI01000046.1 GCA_012959905.1 Methylococcaceae bacterium
TGGTGTTAAATAAAATAGATAGACTGCAATCTGATGAGGTAGACGCGCATTGTCAAGCCATTGTAGATGCTTTGGATTGGTCGGGTCCGGTGTTTGAGATTTCTGCCATCAAGAAGAATGGAGTGGCTGGTTTGATGTTCGCTATTATGGATTTCTTAGAGCAAAGTCGAGAGCATGACCGTGAAGAGGCCTGATTTTCTTCAGTCACAGCGTATTGTTGTTAAGATCGGTAGTTCTTTGCTTACCAAGGGGGGGCAGGGGCTTGATGTCTCTGCTATCACTGATTGGGTTGCGCAGATTGCTGATTTGCGTCAGCGTGGTTTGGACGTTTTATTGGTTTCATCGGGATCGGTTGCTGAAGGCGTTTGTCGCCTTAACTTAACTGAAAGGCCGCGTTCTTTACATGAGTTACAGGCGGCGGCTTCAGTGGGTCAAATGGGTCTGATTCAGGCTTATGAGAATAGTTTTCAAAAGCATCGTTTGCATACTGCTCAAGTATTGTTGACGCACGATGACTTGTCAGATCGCCAGCGTTATTTAAATGCCCGCAGTACTTTGTTAACCCTGCTGGGTTATGGTGTTGTGCCGATTATAAATGAAAATGACGCGGTTGCGACCGAGGAAATACGTTTTGGCGATAATGATACTCTAGCGGCGTTATTGGCTAATCTGGTTGAGGCGGATTTGTTGATTATTTTGACCGATCAATCAGGATTGTTCGACAGCGATCCGAGTGTTAATGAGGATGCTAAGTTAATTAGTGCTATAGGTGTGAATGCTTCTGAGCTAGATGCGATGGCTGGTGAGAGTCGAAGTGGGTTGGGTCGTGGTGGTATGGCGACCAAGATCTCTGCGGCAAAGTTAGCGGCTCGTTCGGGTGCTGCAACAATGATTGCTTCGGGTTACGATAAAGATGTTATTTTGAAGTTGGTGGCCGGTGAGCAGGTTGGGACATTCTTAAAGCCGGATATCGCGCGTTTTGTAGCGAGAAAACAATGGTTGGCTGGGCATCTTCAGGTCAAAGGGTATCTTTCTTTGGATGACGGGGCTGTTCGGGTTTTAAAAGAGTCGGGGAAGAGTCTTTTGGCGGTTGGAATAACGGCAGTTGAGGGTGTTTTTAAGCGCGGTGATTTGGTTTCTTGCGTTGATTCTTCAGGCCATGAGGTGGCTCGTGGCTTGGTTAATTATGCGGCGAGTGATGTGCAGTTAATTAAAGGGCGTTCGAGTGACGAATTTGAGGTTTTGCTAGGCTACAGCGATGATGCTGAAGTGATCCACAGAGATAACTTGGTGTTATTGTAGGGTGGATGACAAGGGTAGGCCTTACGCTTTACCCTTGTGTAACCTTTTTATTTAGCGGTCGCTAACGTGCGGACTTTAGCGTTTAGTCTGCTTTTGCTGCGAGCGGCTTTATTTTTATGAATTAAGCCTTTGCTTACTGCTGAATCAATAACAGAAGCAGTTTTTTGGTAAGCTTGCTTTGACGCGTCAAGATCGTTATTGCTAATCGCTGCGATAACAGTCTTGATGTAAGTTCTTAAGTTGCTGCGTTGAGACGCATTTAGTGCACGGTGCTTCTCTGCTTGACGCGCTCTTTTCTTCGCTTGTGGTGAGTTTGCCATGATTTTTTATATTTAAGTAGTTTCAATCAATCGGGTATTATCTTAATTAATGCTATTATTGTCAAACTTTGATTCAATCATTTTTATATCTATAGTCTATTTTGAGTAAACAATTATTAAAATCGACGGCAATTGTGAGTTTTATGACGATGTTGTCGCGAATTATGGGGTTTATTCGTGATATGTTGCTCGCGCGTCTATTTGGTGCTGATGCTGCCACGGATGTATTTTTTATAGCCTTTAAAATACCTAATTTCTTAAGGCGCCTCTTTGCTGAAGGCGCATTCTCTCAGGCCTTTGTTCCTGTGCTAGCGGAATACAAGGAGCAACACGGTAAAGAGGCGTTAAAACAGTTTGTGGACCGAGTGGGAGGGTCTTTAGCCTTAGTTTTGATTGCGCTTACTATTGTAGGTGTTGTTGCGGCTCCAGTTATAATTATGGTGTTTGCACCGGGTTTTTTATGGGAACAGAGCGGTCAATATGACTTAGCTGTAGCGTTATTGCGGTTGACTTTTCCTTATCTGTTTTTTATTTCCTCGGTCGCATTTGCGGGCGGTATTTTAAATACGTTTGGTAAGTTTGTGGTGCCGGCTTTTACGCCAGTCTTTTTAAATTTGTGTCTAATTGGGGCTGCTATATGGTTGGCTCCGCTCATGAATGAGCCGGTTATGGCATTGGCTTGGGGGGTTTTTGCAGCCGGTATTGTTCAATTATTATTTCAATTTCCTGCCTTGATGCGTTTAGGTTTGTTGCCGCGGTTACGATTTGGATTTAAGGATTCTGGCGTCAAAAAGATTATGTCTTTAATGCTGCCGGCATTGTTTGGGGCTTCAGTCACGCAAATTAATTTATTGTTAGATACGGTAATAGCCTCTTTTTTGGCTACCGGAAGTATTTCTTGGCTTTATTATTCGGATCGACTTGTTGAGTTCCCATTGGGTGTTTTTGGGGTGGCGTTAGCAACGGTTATTTTGCCTAGACTGTCTAAAAATTATGCAACAAGAGATGATAAGTCATTTTCTAATGCATTGGATTGGGGGTTGCGTTGGGTTGTGATTATCGGCGTTCCTGCTTCAATTGGCTTGGGGCTTTTGGCTGAGCCTATGTTGTCGACCTTGTTCCAATATGAAAATTTTACTCATCATGATGTTGTTATGGCGGGAAGAAGTTTGTTTGCTTACGCCTTAGGGTTGTTGGGTTTCGTTTTGATTAAAGTTCTGGTGCCGGGGTTTACTTCGAGACAAGATATGAAAACGCCCGTTAAATTTGGTGTTTATGCTATGGGTTTTAATATGGTGCTTAATATTTGTTTAGTCTTTCCGTTGGCGCATGCAGGGCTGGCATTGGCGACATCAATCAGTGCTTTTTTAAATGCCGGGTTATTGCTAGGAACTTTATTGAAGCAAAAGATCTTTATCCCTAATAAAGGCTGGGGCATATTTATGGTTAGAGTTTTAATTGCTAATGTAGCGATGGGAGGAGTGTTGTATCATTTTGTCTACGGTGCAAACTGGTCTGAATGGCAGATGGAGCAGCGTATTTTTGAGTTGATACGATGGATAGCTGTTGGTTTTTCGGTTTATTTTGGTGTGCTATTGGTTTTTGGGTTGCGACTTAGGCATTTAAGGGGGGCTACTTGAGAGGAGTAGGCTATGAGGGATTATTAAAAAATGCTAATATTAAGGGTTGTAAAAAAAGAAATAATTTATGCGATTGATTCGGGGGTTAAGTCACGCCAAAAAATTTCCTAAAGGCTGCGTGTTGACGATTGGAAATTTTGATGGAGTGCATCTAGGGCATCAGGCTGTTATTAGTGGGTTGGCGCAAGAAGGTAAAAGACTCGGATTACCGGTTGTTATTATGTTGTTTGAACCTCAGCCACTTGAGTATTTTCAAGGTGAAAATGGTCCTGCACGGATAACGCGATTACGTGAGAAGGTGCTGCAGTTGAAGCAGTTGCCTGTTGATGAGGTCTACGTGCTTCGTTTTAGTCGTGTTTTAGCGGACTGGGAGCCAGAATATTTTATTCAAGAAGTGTTATGTAATAGCTTGAATGTTAAATATTTAGTCGTTGGCGACGATTTTCATTTTGGTAAGGCAAGGCGTGGGACTTTCTCATTATTGCAGTCGTGGGGGCATAAAATGGGTTTCAATGTGCGCGATACCCAGCCTTATTTATTGCAGGGTAAACGGGTGAGTAGCACGTTAATACGTGATGCTTTAGCCAAAGGAGATCTTGACAGCGCAGCATTGTTTTTAGGACGCTCATTTTCTGTGTGTGGTCGAGTTGTACATGGCGACAAGCGGGGGCGAACGTTGGGTTTTCCGACAGCTAATGTTGAAATGTTTAGAACAACCTCGCCGGTTGTAGGTGTTTTTGCTATTACCTTGACAGGACTCGGCGGGCAAGTAATTCGTGGCGTTGCCAATGTCGGTAATCGGCCCACGGTAAAAGGTATAGGTCTTTTGTTGGAGGTTCATTTGTTTGATTTCAATGAGGATATATACGGGCGTTATGTAGAAGTGCATTTTAAGAAGAAAATTAGAGATGAAAAACATTTTCAATCTCTTGAAGAGCTTAAGCTTCAAATTAGAGAAGATATTACAGTTGCGAAAAGCAGCTTAGATTATTAAAGATGATGGGACCATGGAATATAAAAAGACACTGAATTTACCTAAAACAGCTTTCCCAATGAAAGCAAATTTGGCGCAAAGAGAGCCGGAGCGTTTAAGTCACTGGCAAAAGTCATCTTTATACCAAGCGATCAGAGAGGTCTATGATGGGCGAGAGAAGTTCATCTTGCATGATGGGCCCCCGTATGCAAATGGGGCTATTCATATAGGTCATGCGGTTAATAAGGTGCTCAAGGATATGATTGTTAAATCAAAAACACTCAGTGGCTTTGATGCGCATTATGTTCCTGGTTGGGACTGTCATGGGTTGCCTATTGAATTAATGGTTGAAAAAAAATCAGGCAAAGCGGGCGATAAAGTTAGTGCTACAAAATTTCGTGAATTATGTCGTGATTATGCTAGAAAGCAAGTTGCTCTGCAGCGTGATGAGTTTATTCGGTTAGGTGTTTTTGGGGAGTGGGAGACACCTTATTTAACGATGGATTATAACGTTGAGGCGAATATTGTTCGGGCGTTAGGTAAAATTGCCAGCCGCGGTCATTTACATCAAGGTGCGAAGCCTGTGCACTGGTGTACTGATTGTGGGTCTGCCTTAGCGGAGGCGGAAGTAGAGTATGAAGATAAGCGGTCGCCGGCCATTGATGTCAAATTCCAGGTGTCGGATGAGCAGGAATTTTGGGATCGCTGTGAGGTTTCTGGCGGGCAAGGACAGGGCCCTATTTCATTTGTAATTTGGACCACAACCCCGTGGACATTGCCCGCGAATCAGGGGGTTGCACTTCATCCTGAATTAGAATACGTTATCGTTCAGTGTGTCATTGAGGGGCGCTCGGAGCGTTTAGTTCTAGCAGAAGCCTTACTGAATGATGTTGTTGCAAGGTATGGCATTGAGGAGCATGAGGTTTTAACCCGTTGTAAAGGGCGTGCTTTGGAGACCTTATGGGTGCAGCATCCTTTTTATGATCGACAGGTGCCGATTGTTTTAGGGGATCATGTTACTACAGAAGCAGGAACGGGTGCTGTGCATACGGCTCCAGGTCATGGTCAAGATGATTATCTGGTCGGGCTTAAGTATGATTTACCGATAGATAATCCTGTGGCAGATAATGGTGTTTTTTTACCGGGGACAGAGTTTTTTGCCGGCGAGCATGTTTTTAAAGCAAACAGTCATGTCCTAACGGTTTTGAAAGAACATGGGAAACTCGTTCATGAAACTATTTTAGAGCATAGTTATCCGCATTGCTGGCGTCATAAAACGCCGATAATTTTTAGGGCGACACCTCAATGGTTTATTGGAATGGATCAGGCTAAACTGCGAGAGATGGCGTTGGCGGCTATTGATAATGTTCAGTGGATTCCTGAATGGGGTAAGGTCAGAATTCAAGGTATGGTTGATGGTCGTCCTGATTGGTGTATTTCAAGGCAACGCAACTGGGGCGTGCCGGTTGCTTTATTTGTACATAAGGTTACGCGTGAGTTGCACCCTGAAACAGAAGCATTGATTGAAATAGTTGCAAAACGTATTGAAGAGAATGGAATTGAAGCATGGTTTAGTTTAGATGCGAAGGAGGTTCTAGGCTCAGATGCGGAGCATTACGAGAAAATGTCTGATACCTTGGATGTTTGGTTTGATTCCGGTGTGACGCATGCGAGTGTTCTTCAAGAGCGAGAGAATTTACACTTTCCGGCAGATTTGTATTTAGAAGGCTCTGATCAGCACCGGGGTTGGTTCCAGTCGTCTTTATTGACGGCTGTTGCGATCAATGGTGAGGCACCCTATAAGGCTGTGTTGACGCATGGTTTTGTTGTGGATGCTGATGGCCGAAAAATGTCTAAATCAAAAGGCAATGTTGTTGCACCGCAAACCATTATGAAAACTTTAGGTGCTGATGTTTTGCGGTTATGGGTAGCTGCCACCGATTATCGAGGTGAGATGTCAGTTTCTGATGAGATTCTAAAGCGTACTTCAGACGTGTACCGTAGATTACGTAATACGGCGCGTTTTTTATTATCTAATTTAGATGGTTTTGATCCCGCCTCTGACAGTGTTCCACCCGAAGAATTATTGTACTTAGATAAATGGGTGGTTGATCGTAGCTATGAATTACAACAGGAAGTCATAGCCGCTTATGATGATTATGAGTTTTTACAGGTTTATCAGAAAGTACATCATTTTTGTGCAATTGATTTAGGTGGTTTTTATCTGGATATTATTAAGGATAGGCAATATACCGCGAAAGAAGATAGTTTAGCGCGTCGTTCTGGGCAGACTGCAATGTATCATGTTGTCGAAGCTTTGACGCGATGGTTGGCGCCAATCACCTGTTATACCGCTGATGAGATTTGGTCGTATTTACCTGGTGAGCGATCTGAAAGTGTTTTTCTAGAGACTTGGTATGACGGTTTATTTCAATTAACTGAGGGTGACTTGTTGAGTCGTGATGATTGGGCACAAATTATCGCTATTCGTGAAGTGGTTAGTAAAGAGCTTGAGGCTTTAAGGCAGTCAGGTGCTATCGGGGCTTCTTTGAATGCAGAGGTTGAGCTGTTTTGTTCAACTGAGATAGAAGCGTTATTAAAACGATTAGGTTCTGAGTTGCGTTTTGTTTTTATCACTTCGGCGGCAAGGGTTAGCCCTATAACCGAATGTACAGACGATGTGATTGATACAGAGTTATCAGGAGTGAAATTAAAGTTAGCGGTTTCTGCGCATGAAAAATGTGTCCGTTGTTGGCATCATTCGGAAGATATCGGTCAAGATGAGACTCACCCTGAATTATGTGGTCGCTGTGTTGAAAATGTTTGTGCTGACGGTGAAACGCGCGTGTTCGTCTAAAGTGAGTATGTCGATGGCTCGTTGGTTATGGGTGTCTGTGTTTACCGTTGTGTTTGATCAGGCCAGTAAATTTGCCGTTTTGGCGATGATGGAGCTTTACCAGACTATAGCGGTTATGCCGTTTGTCAATTTCACGTATGTGCATAATACCGGTGCAGCCTTTAGTTTCCTTAGTCAGGCTGGAGGTTGGCAACGGTGGTTTTTTGCGTTGTTTGCCGTTGTTATTAGTCTGGTTTTGCTGGTTTGGCTGATTCGACTTAAGCCGCATGAGAGGCTGTTGGCGGTTGCATTGTCTTTGGTCTTAGGTGGCGCAATAGGCAATTTGATTGACCGTGTTGCATTGGGGTATGTGATTGATTTTATCGATGTTTATTACCAGTCATGGCATTGGCCGGTTTTTAATATTGCCGACTGTGCGATTACAATAGGGGTGGCTTTGTTGGTATTAGATTCTTTTTTGTCGAAAGAGGTTGAAGACTAATCCATTTAGTGGGTTAAGGCGCTTTAAGTAAGTGCTCTATTTTCCCCCAATTAAAGTAATGACCGGGGTCGCTTTTTCTGTCGGGTGCAATCGTGCTGTGTCCCGTTATTTGTTGAGTGGTTAGCTGGGGATAATGAGCGATTAAAAGTTTTATGACCTGTGCTAGTTTTAGGTATTGAGCGTCTTGGTAAGGGGAGTCGTCGGTCCCTTCTAATTCAATCCCGATTGAGAAATCATTGCATTGACTTCGTCCTTGATAGCGCGATTTTCCAGCATGCCAAGCGCGCATATTAAAAGGGACGTATTGTGTGATAGCTCCAGTTCTTCGGATAAAAAGATGTGCGGAAACTTGCATTTTTGCAATGTGCTGGAACGATGGGTCGGCTTGGATAGGAAGTTTGTTACTGAAGAAAAGGTCAACATTGTCATTGTTGTATTGTCCGCTGGGTAGGCTGATGCAATGAATAACAATGAGTGATATGTCAGCTTCGTCGGGTCGATCATCGTGGTTAGGAGAGCGGCAGTGTGTGGCCTGATTTAACCAATGTTGGGTTATTTGCATGATTTTTTCGTTAAAGTAATGAACAACCAGTACTGTATTAGATAGAAAGTTGCAGTATGCTGTCAAGGTGATCTGGTTAACGTTTTAGGGTTGTTAGATTAATGAGGGTGTATCGGTAATGATGAGCATTGAAGAGCAAGTTGAAGTGTTTTTGCATGAGGATATTGGCTCTGGGGATGTCACGGCGCTCATTATTCCGGAAGAGTCTCAAGCGGTAGCAACGGTTATAACTCGGCAAAGAATGGTGCTCTGTGGTCAGGCATGGGTTAGTGCGGTATTTAAATCTTTAGATGAGACGGTTGCAGTTGAATGGTTGGTTAAGGAGGGGGAGTGGGTTGATGCAGGGAGTCCATTGTGTACTCTTTCGGGCAATACGCGGGGTTTACTAACAGGTGAGCGTACGGCTCTTAATTTATTGCAGACTTTATCTGCTGTGGCTACGGAGTCTAGGCAATACGCCAGTGCTGTTGCTGGAACAACGTGTCAGATTCTAGACACCCGTAAAACCTTGCCGGGTCTTCGGCTAGCACAAAAATATGCGGTGAAGTGTGGCGGCTGTTTGAACCATCGAGTGGGTTTGTATGATGGTATCTTAATCAAAGAAAATCATATTATTGCGGCAGGATCGATTACTGCCGCTGTATCCAGAGCGCGGTTAATTAGTTCGGTGCTTGTTGAAGTTGAAGTTGAGAATCAGCACGAACTCAGAGAGGCCGTTGACGCGCGTCCAGATCGAATTATGTTGGATAATTTTTCTCTTGAGGATATGCGCGAGGCTGTGGAATGGGTTGCTGGGCGAGTCCCTTTGGAAGCGTCGGGGGATGTTACCTTGGAGGGTATTGCTACAATAGCACGAACGGGTGTTAATTTTATTTCAGTCGGCGCGTTGACTAAAAATGTTTCGGCGGTTGATCTTTCAATGCGTGTCTCTGTTCAAAAGGGATAAAGCGTCACGATTTAAACGCTTAGGGTTTAATCAATATACTCAAAAGTTTGAACGACTTCTGAGACTCCAGATATTTTATTGACTCGAGTTATGATAGCTTTGGCCTCATCTTTTCTAACTAAGCCCATCAGGTATACTTTAGCATTTTCAGTAATAACCTTGACACGAGTTGCGTCAAAACCCGGGATGTGGTTGATGTTGGTTAAGTCAGATTTGACTTTCGCAGTAATAAAGCTATCACGATTACGGGCATAAAAAGAGCTGGGTTGCGTGGTTCTGAGGTGGTCGTGAACAAATTTAACCCCAGGAATAACCCGTAAGATCGCAATAGTTTTTTTATGTAGGTTGAGCGTCGGTACTTCTCCAGTAGCAAGAATAGCACCGTTGTAGGCGGTTACATTGATGTGCGCATGTGTAAATAGCGGTTTATCGCTTAATAAATTCATCGTGGCTCTTTGTTCAATCATTTCATCATTGATGATCGCATCACTGTGTCTTCGGTCGTGGAGTAGAGAGAGTCCAGACACTTCTGAGGCAAAGGTAGCAAGCTGGCTGCAGCCAGTTAATAAAGAGAGGGTGCAGAGTAGGGTGATGCGAAATAGTGTCATAGTTCGTCGCCGAATAGTTGGTGGTCAATCAGGTCACAGAGGCAGTGAGTGATTAATAAATGGGTTTCTTGAATGCGCGCTGTTGATGGGGAGGGTACTCTGATTTCGATGTCGTTTTCAAAAAGAAGATTTGCAACGGCACCGCCGTCTTTTCCGGTTAAGGCAATGGTGGTGATTTGCTTATCATGTGCGGTATTAATGGCTTGAATAATCGATTCAGAATTACCGCTGGTGCTGTAGGTGACTAATATATCGCCGGGTTGTCCTAGGGCGCGTAGTTGTTTTGCAAAAACTTGATTGTAATGGTAGTCGTTGGCAATCGATGTGAGTGTTGAGCTGTCAGTTGTTAGTGCAATAGCAGGTAATGGCGGGCGTTCTCGTTCAAAACGGTTTAATAATTCAGAGGAGAAGTGTTGAGCGTCTCCGGCTGAGCCGCCATTGCCGCAGGTTAATATTTTTTTACCTTCGAGTAGGGCGGTGACCAGGGTTTGTGCAGCGGCGCTGATGTCGGGGCCCAGTAAAGCGGCTGCAGCTTGTTTGGTTTCGATGCTAGCCGTAAAGTGCTGATTGATCCGGTCTTGTAGTGTCATGAGCTTTTATAAACAGTCTTGAAAAACATTTTTTATCCAATGGCATGTAGTGTTTTTTGATGTGTCTGGTACTACGGCGACAACATCAAATCTAATGGCGTTGCTAACCTGATGTGACATTATAAAATGTTGTGCAGTTTTAATGATACGGTTTTGTTTGCTTTTGGTGATACTTTCAGTTGCTGAGCCGAAATAATCATAAGAACGATAGCGGACCTCAATAAAAACGAATATTTTTTGATCATTCATGATGAGATCAATTTCGCCAAAGGATGTGCGGTAGTTTCGATCAATAGGGGTAAGTCCTTTTTTAATTAGAAAGTTATGGGCAATTTCTTCAGCGATAGCGCCTTTGGTGGTGTTCTTTGGGGGTGGATTGGGTGTCATTGTGGGTTAAAAGTGCTTATTCTATGGGAGTAGTGCTTGGTGCGGAGTAAAGCCTAAGATCTTAGGTTTTCCTTTGTGGAATTTTGCACAGACGAGTTGGCGGCTGATATGGTTGTTTTTGGTCAGTAGTAGGTGGCCGGTAGCGCCTTTGAATAGAATTTTCTGTAGATCTTTTAGGTGTGGGATGAGTTGGTAGGCGTCAATCCCAAGGGCAACCAGTCTCAAGTAGGGCTGAGGAAATTGTTGCCAGTAGGGTTTTAAATTATTCAGGCTTAAAGGGCCAGAATAGGTTTGTTTGAAAAGCCAAGGGATGTCACAGAAAGTGATTCCATCCAGGTCGTTATCTTGCCGAGGGTTAGGGAGTCCGGAATAGATTTGTGATGTTGCATAAACAGGTAGTTTTTCAGCACGGTAAAATTGTAGCTGGGGTTTTAGTAATCGTGCTGAGCGTGGTTGACCGATAAGGAAAATAGCATCAATATCTTGACGTCTTCTGGCAATAGTTTTTAAATCAGGGATAAAGGCTTGTAGTTTTTTGATTCGTGAGTTGCTTTCGTTAAGGTTAAACAGTTGCTGAATCGGGGTAGAGAAATCATTTTTTTGAGGGGAATAAGTTTGCTTGTCAACAATGTGTTGGCCTTGTTTGGACCAGAAGTAGTCTAAATAGTGTTCCAGCCTACTTCCTGTGGTGTTATCTGGTTTTAATAATAAGGTTCGGTTGTGGCCTTGTTGTGTCGCTTTCATCGTTAATTGAAAAATATCATCTACTGGGGAAAGGCTTAATTGGTAGAGATTTTTTTTGGCTAGATTATCAATTTGATTCAGTGCTAAGACGGGAGTTGCTAGTGTTTTTATTTCGGTGAGGGCTAATATATTGTGTTTTTCTAGCGGGCCGATAATGAGGTCTGCGCCGTCTTTGACAGCTTGGTGGTAAAGTTGTTTGGGGTCATTTTTTGAACTGTCATAAAGTTGTATGGTCGGCTTATTGGTAGCCTTGCTGTTATAGTAGGCGGCGAGAAAACCTGCTTTGATGACCTTGGCTTGTTGGTGATGTGGGCCACTATTGGGAAGGATTAGTGCGATAGCGTGAGTGGCTGGTATAGGGTTTTTGTCAGGGTTTAAATGGGTGTTCAATAGTTCGTAGGTGATGGGTGTTTCTGGGTGTTGTTCGAGCCAGTGAGTTATTCTTGCTTCTGAGTCCGGTGTTTGGCGAATAGTTTGACGTAATATGTGAGCGAGTGAGGCCCAGTCACTGAGATCGCTTGATTCAAGGGTGTTTAGTTTTTCTATAGGTAGTTGTTGTAGTGTTTCTAGAATAGAGGAAAGGGCTTGTTGTTGGCGGGTTGGTGAAAGGAGTGGAGCGAGTGCTACTTGAGCGCGAAGGCTTTTAACGACTTGGCCAGTGAGTGAATAACCCCGTGATAGGCATTTTTGGTAAGTTATTTGGTCTTCAGGGTTAAGTTGTTGGGGTGATAGTCGTGCGAGTTGCTTGAGAGCCTTTTTTGCTGCATGGTAGTGTAAGTTTATTTGTGCGAAAAGAAGGTTAAGATGTAAACGTTGGTTTTGATTAAGATGGCTTGGGCTAATGTTTTTAGCGTAAATCAGGGTGGCCGGTATGTCATTGGACTTTATTAAGGCGTGAATGGTCTTGAAACGAAAAAGGTCTTGTTGCGGGCTTTTTTTATCCGCTAACTTTTGGTATATTTTTGCCGCTTCTTGAAACTGGCCTTGGTTAAATAAGTGATCTGCAGTTTCAGTTTTCTGTATGGTTAGGTTGTTCTTTTGTAAGTTTTTACTACAAGCTGTTGTTAGGCTAATCAGTAGTGTAATAAGTAAGTAGAGACAGGGGTATTTCATTGGAAGCATGGATTAAAAGAGGGTTAAGTGACTAACTTGGATAATAGACTATATATTGTCGCGACACCAATAGGTAATTTACAAGATTTTAGTTATCGAGGCGTTGAGATTTTGCGTTCAGTTGATTGGATTGCCGCAGAAGATACACGCCGAGCGCGCTTATTGTTACAGCATTATGGCATCCAGAATAAACTGGTTTCAGTTCATGACCATAATGAAGAATTTAAGGCGCCGGAATTGATTAAGAAGTTAGTCTCCGGTATGAGTGGTGCGCTTATTTCAGATGCGGGGACACCGTTAATTAGTGATCCTGGGTTACCGTTGGTGCGATTGGCAAAAGAGGCGGGTATTAAGGTGTCACCTATTCCTGGAGCTTGTGCTTTAATCGCCGCATTATCGGTTTCCGGTGTGGCTGTAAGTCGTTTTAGTTTTGAAGGTTTTTTAGGGCGGACTGCGGCATCAAGAAGAGCTTTCTTTACTGAGAAGTCAGCGGACACCCAGACATGGATTTTTTATGAATCCAGCCACCGTATTTTAGCGTGTTTAAAAGATTTAGCGGCTAGTCTTCCTGATAATAGAAAGATAGCGGTAGCCCGAGAGATGACTAAAATCTACGAAACGGTTCTTTATGCGCCGGTTGCTGAAGTATTACGTTTAGTAGAAGATAATGAAAATATGCGTAAAGGTGAGTTTGTCGTTATTGTTGAAGGCTGTACGTTAAAGAAAGTGAGTGAGGTATCGGCCGAACAATTGCGGGTTCTGACTATTTTGTTGAAAACGCAAACAGTCAAAGGAGCTGTCGCATTGGCGGTAGAGATAACAGAGGGAAGTAAGAAATTATTGTACCGTGAGGCTTTGCGGATTATGAAAGAACAGCGTGAGTGAGTATTTTTTTTAGGTTGGTCTTGTGATGATAAAGATAAGTACTAAATATGGTATAGTTCTCCAGTGAGCCGGCTGAGCAGTCGCTATGTCTTTAACTTTAAAGGTATAGAGGAAAGTCCGGGCTCCATAGGGCAGGGTGCCAGGTAACGCCTGGGGGACGTAAGTCCACGGAAAGTGCCACAGAAAATATACCGCCTCTTGTTTACAGGGGGTAAGGGTGAAATGGTGCGGTAAGAGCGCACCGCGTTGCTGGTAACAGCAATGGCAGGGTAAACCCCATCCCGGAGCAAGATCAAATAGAAGAATATTGACTGATGTCAGACATGCGGCCCGCATGATTCTTGGGTAGATTGCTTGAGCAACGAGGCGACTTGTTGCCTAGATGAATGACTGTTCTCGACAGAACCCGGCTTATAGGCCGGCTCACTTTTATAACGCCTATTTCTCGATGGGCGTATCTTGTATTTCCCAAGAATTCTGGTTGAAAAGGTAACGCATTAAGGCACGGTGAATTATTCAGTGTTCCTAAACGTTAATGTAACGCATCTAATTAACATTAATAGATACCTATAATCACATGAAAAGTATGTGTTTTTAGAGTTTTCACCAGCTGTATTTTAAAATAATGACGGTGATAACCCCTCTAAGTCATTGTCACTAAAGGAAAAAAACCACTTAACACGCTTGACTATCTCAAATGAGAACCATATAGTCCCTATGAAGTGGGTAAAAGTGGTTAAAAGTGGTTTTTTTTGGATATTTGAGGTGGCTTTTGTTTCGAGGGGTGAGTTCGGTGAGTCTGGATGCGAAGGGGCGGTTAGCGATCCCAACGCGTTATCGGGCGGAACTTTTTGACTGTTGTTCAGGGCAATTAGTCGTCACTGTTGCTGTCGATGAGACAGGATCAGGTGAATCCGGGTGCTTATGGCTATATCCGCTTTCTGAATGGGAATCTTTGGAAGAAAAAATCAGCAAATTGCCAACACTAAATAAAATGGCTGGAAGATTGAGGCGTTTTGTTATTGGTTATGCGACTGAGTGTGAAATGGATGCTCAGGGACGGCTTTTGTTATCTGAAAACTTAAGAAGCTTTGCCAAATTAGAGAAGCAAGTTGTTCTGTTAGGGCAATTGAATAAATTTGAAATTTGGAATGAGTCTACTTGGGCCACTAAGGAAAGTGATTGGTTATCAAGTGATGAGGGTAATGCCACAGAAGAATTAGCATCAATTTCTTTTTAATTTTTGAGGACGGGTACTGGCATGGATGGACATTTACCGGTAATGCTTAAGGAGTGTATTCAAGGCCTTAACATTAAGAAGGATGGTAAATACTTAGATTGCACTTTTGGTCGCGGTGGGCACAGTAAACACATACTCGCTGAGTTAGGTGAGAAGGGAAGTTTGCTTGCATTAGATAGAGACCCGATGGCAATCGCTTCGGATAACGCCAAGCAGTTACTATTAGATCGTCGTTTTCGGTTACAGCATCAAAGTTTTTCATTACTGGGTGAGTCAGTTTCAAGTCAAGGGTGGGATGGACAGGTCGATGGGATTTTGTTAGATCTCGGCGTGTCGTCTCCGCAATTGGATGACTCTTCTCGTGGGTTTAGCTTTATGAGAGATGGTCCGTTAGATATGCGTATGGATACAAGTTCGGGAGTCAGTGCGGCACAGTGGCTGGCGAGCGTAGATGAGTATACATTGATTTCTGTGCTCAGACATTATGGCGAAGAACGGTTCGCCCGAAGAATAGCGGTAGCCGTTCTTAAAGAAAGGGATATTGAACCCTTACAAACAACACAGCAATTGGTGCGTTTAATTGAGACAGCTATTCCTGTGAGGGAGAAACATAAACATCCTGCGACACGTAGTTTTCAAGCGATAAGAATTGAAATAAATCAGGAACTGGAGCAATTGAAACAAGCGCTTCAGCAATCAATTAATGTGTTGAGTCCGGGTGGAATTTTAGTAGTGATGTCTTTTCATTCGTTGGAAGACCGAATTGTAAAGCGCTTTATTCGTGATCAGTCTCGTGGCAAATACACGCCTTTATCGCGAAGACTTTTAGAGAACGATGGTAGTCAAATAACCTTTAAGAAGGTTGGTAAAGCAATTAAGGCGAGCGAGGATGAAGTCAAGCAAAACCCTCGGTCAAGAAGTGCGGTGTTACGTCTGGCTGAGCGATTAGGCTAGGTCGTGATGATTAAAAGAACCTTGTTAGTCGTTGTTTTTTTAGGCACAGCCGTTGCGGTCGTATACAGCCAATATCAGGCGCGAACATTATTTATTGAAATGCAGAAACTTAAAGTCAGTTTGGACCGCTATGAAACCGAGTGGGGCCAATTGCAATTAGAATTGATGACATTGTCAGAGCACAGTCGTATTGAGGACGCAGCATATTCAAGGCTGCATTTTATTACGCCAAAATATAATGACATTATTTACATTAAACAGTGATGATTTCACGATACCAAAAAATAGAGCGTAAAACAGGATCTAAATTGAGGCGACGATTTCTGGGCGGGCTGATGTTTTGTGGCATGTTAATGCTGCTTGGAAAAGCCATTTCTCTACAAGTTTTAGAAAAAGAGTTTTTACAGCAACAAGGTGACATGAGGCAGATTGTTACTACCGATGTATCGGCTTACAGAGGGAAGATTTTTGATAGGAATGGTGAGCCGTTGGCGATAAGTACGCCCGTAAAGTCGGTATGGTTAAACCCAAAACAAGTCGGAGATGTAGATTCGCAACGGATTGTTAAGCTTGAAAGTATGCTTAAGATCCCTAGAGGAAAATTCACAAAAGTTCTTAAAAAGAACCCAGGCAAACATTTTGTTTATCTTAAAAGACAAGTAAGCCCGTCGGTAGCTGAACGCGTTAAAGCGTTAGATATAACAGGTGTACATTTAAGCCGAGAATTTAAACGATTTTATCCGTCAGGTGAAATAACTGGGCATTTGTTAGGGTTTACGAATATTGATGATGTCGGTCAAGAGGGGCTTGAATTAGCTTTTGAAAATCTATTGAAAGGTGTACCGGGTAAGAAGCGAGTTATGCGTGACGGCAAGAAGCATATTATTGCGGATATTGAAGAAATACGAAGCCCCGTACCTGGAAAAGATTTACAAATAAGTATCGATAGTCGTCTTCAATATTTAGCGTACCGAGAACTTAAAGCGGCCGTTAAGTTACACCAGGCTAGCTCAGGCTCTTTGGTGATGTTGGATGCTAAAACAGGAGAAGTTTTGGCGGTCGTTAACCAGCCGGGTTTCAATCCTAATGATAGAGCAGATCTACAAGGTTATCGCTATCGCAATCGGGCAATGACAGATGTTTTTGAGCCGGGGTCAACGGTTAAGCCATTTTTGATTGCAAGTGCTCTGGATGCGGGATACGTGAAAGAGGGTGAAGTAGTGGATACGTCGCCGGGGTATTATCGTATTGGCAGGAATGTGGTGCGTGATTTTCGTAACTATGGTGTTCTTGGGCTGCCCGATATTTTAAAAAAATCCAGTAATGTCGCCGTTAGTAAAATTGCTAATAAAATGCCAGCAGAAGAAATGTGGAGTTTTTATAACCGGTTAGGCATGGGGCAATCAGCCGGTGTTGGGTTTCCAGGAGAGGCGAGCGGAACCTTGATTGATTATCAGAATATGGATTCTTTTGAGCAGGCGACATTGTCTTTTGGGTATGGTGTCAATATGTCGGTTATGCAATTAGCAAGGGCTTACACCGCACTCGCAGATGATGGTGTATTGCATTCAGTAACGCTTTTTAAAAGAGAGATTGATCAGGATTCACGGCGTGTTTTTACAGCCAAAACAGCCAGTAATATTCGAGCTATGCTGGAACATGTTGTGGAAAAGGATGGGACGGCTTATAAGGCACGAGTGGGTGGTTATTCGGTAGCAGGTAAGACAGGAACAGTTAGGAAAATAATTAATGGTCGTTACTCTAAAGATCAGTATTTATCTTTGTTTGTGGGCATTATTCCAGCCGAGGATCCGCGATTAGTTATGGCAGTATTGGTCGATGACCCGAAAGCGGGTGAATACTATGGCGGGGCTGTTGCAGGCCCTATTTTTTCAAAGGTTATGGGTCGAAGTATGCGGATATTAGGTATTGATCCGTCTTTTCAGAAGGACCCTAAAAGACCACTCGTATTGGCTGCTCAAGAGCATAAGTCATGATGGCGGAGCGAAAAGAAGAGAGCGGGTTTTGGTTGTCAGAATTGTTAAATGGTTTGGTGTCAATAACGTACGACCAACAGATTACCGGTTTGTCGTTAGATAGCCGAAAAGTCATGGCGGGGGATTTGTTTTTTGCTGTTTCAGGGTCTGATGATCACGGTTTAAATTTTGCTATTGAGGCGCTAAATAAAGGTGCTGTTGCGATTGTTTATGATCCTTCAGATGCGGCAATTGTTTGTGATCAGACCGTATCTCCAAAAGTACTTATTGAGATGTCAGGATTAAGCGAGAAAATAGGCATTATTGCATCGCGTTTTTATGGTGAGCCATCAAGTCATTGCCGTGTTATTGGTGTGACGGGGACCAATGGAAAAACCTCATGTGTACAATTTTTACAGCAATGTCTGCCGCGTAGTGGATCTATAGGGACTCTGGGTTGGGGTGAAGGTGAGCGTTTATCGGAGACAATAAATACGACTCCTGATGCTGTTGAGTTACAACGAATTCTGGCTCAATTTCAGGCTAACGCTATGGCTTATGTAGCCATGGAGGTCTCGTCACATGGATTGCATCAAAAAAGGGTTTCCGGTGTGCGTTTTGATGGGGTTATGGTGACTAATATTACGCGTGATCATTTAGATTACCATGGGACTATGGAGAATTATGTGGCGGCAAAGCTAGCCTTGTTAGCCACATCCGGGATTCGCTTTGCCGTGGTGAATTTAGGCGGGGATTATCTAGAACAAATTTTAGCCGCTATTCCTGAAGATGTCATGATCTGGGGAGTGAGTTTAAACGGAAAACAGCGCAAGGGTATTAAGGTATTAAATATTAGTGCTATGAGGTTTCAAGAGGAGGGTTTGTGCTTTGATGTAGAGTACCAAGACATGCATCAAACCGTTGCGCTTCCGCTTTATGGCGATGTTAATGTGGAAAATGCAGCGATGGTGATGGCTGCATTATTAGCGCTTGATTATTCATTCGATGAGGTTTGTGCAAGAATTTGTAAGATACAGCCGATTCCCGGTCGTATGGAAATGTTTAGCAGTACAAGTGAGTGGCCAACGGTTATTGTTGATTATGCGCACACCCCAGATGCATTAAAAAAACTCTTGTTGATGGTCAGAAGGCATTGTGAAGGTGCTGTTTGGTTAGTGTTTGGTTGTGGCGGTAATAGAGATGTAGGCAAGCGAAGTCAGATGGGGGTGATTGCGGAGCAGTTTTCAGACCATGTCATTATCACCAATGATAATCCGCGCTCAGAGTCTGAACAACAAATAGTGAGCGATATAATTTCGCAGTGTCAGGGAGCTAAAATAGAAATAATTTATGACCGTAGTACGGCAATAAAGAAGGCGGTTAAAAAAGCCAATAAAGACGATTGTGTGGTTATTGCAGGGAAAGGTCATGAGCAATATCAGCACCTGAACGATAAAATAATAGAACTGAGCGATCGAAAAATAGTGACTGCATTATTAACAAATGGGGCGGGTCTATGTTGAATATGTCGCTCCAAGAAATGAGTCGTGTTGTCGGTGTGGAATGTACCGATAGTAATATTAGAATTGATTCAATAAGCATTGATACCCGAACACTTAATCCGGGTGATTGTTATTTAGCATTAAAAGGCGCTCAGTTTGATGGCCATGATTTTGTCGTGCAAGCAGAAGAATTGCAAGCGGCTGCGATTATTTGTGAATCGTCCCAAGAAATTAATATCCCTCAAGTGGTTGTAAGCAACACGCGTGATGCACTTGCCAAATTAGGGCGTGCCAATAGGCATAAAAGCGCCGCAAAGATTGTGGCGGTTACAGGCAGTAATGGTAAAACAACGGTCAAAGAAATGATTGCCAGTATATTGACTGAGGTTGGACAAACATTGGCAACAAGTGGCAATCTAAACAATGATATTGGCGTGCCGCTAACTTTATTGCGACTGAGTGATGAGGATGCCTTTGGGGTGATTGAGATGGGTGCAAATCATCCAGGCGATATTGCCTACCTGAGTCAATGTGTTGAACCTAATATTGGTGTGATTACGAATATTTCAGCAGCGCATTTAGAAGGGTTTGGGACCTTAGAGGGTGTTGCGAAAACCAAGTGCGAATTGCTTGAATCACTGGGTGAGTCAGGAATTTCCATCTTAAATAAAGATGATGTGTTTTTTGATTTTTGTGTGCAGTGCGCAGGGCCATCAAAGGTCATTTCATTTGGATTGAGCCCGTCAGCGGATGTGAGTGCTAGTGCTATTAAAGAAGAGTTAAGCGCTGGAAAAATGTTGACACAATTCACAGTTAAACATAAGCAAGTAAGGTTTGATGTGAAGTTAGGCTTGGTTGGGGGTCATAATATTAAGAATGCTTTGGCTGCCAGTGCGGTCGCCATAGCCTTAGGTGTGGATTGGCAGTCTATACAGAAGGGATTAGAAAAAGTCCGACCGGTTCCTGGACGAATGGAGCCGTTAGTGATGGCCAATGGAACGGTGATAATTAATGATACTTATAATGCGAATCCGGCATCGTTAGGGGCAGCACTCGCTGTACTTAAGGGGAGTGGTAGTGAGTTTTGGGTTGTGCTAGGTGCGATGGGCGAATTAGGTGAAGACAGTCGCTTATTGCATGATCAAGTGGGTCAACAAATTAGGTTAATGGGAGCAATGCGCTTATTGGCGATTGGCCCCGATGCTAAGAGTACTGCTGATGCTTTTGGCAACGGGGCTGTTTTTTTTGAAACGCAAGAAGCGATGATCTCAATGTTAAAAAAAGAGTTGACTGGTGTTGAAACAATTTTAGTTAAAGGTTCAAGGAAGCAAAAAATGGAGAATGTAGTGAGTGCTTTAATGCAAGGTTGCAGGCACTGATATGTTGTTATATTTAACGGAATACTTAATGACATTAGACGGGTCGTTTCGAGTGTTCCAGTATTTGACGCTCAGGGCTATTTTAGGTGCATTAACCGCATTAGCTATTTCATTTGCTGTTGGCCCTGTCATGATTCGGAAGTTAACACAAAATAAGATTGGTCAGAATATTCGCGAATGTGGTCCTGAAGGGCATTTAATAAAGGCAGGAACGCCGACCATGGGCGGTGCTTTAATATTGGTAGCTATTTCTTTAAGTACCCTGATGTGGGCTGATTTGGAGAATCGTTATATCTGGAGCTTATTGTTTGTCACATTAGGTTTTGGTTTGATTGGTTTTGTTGATGATTTTAAGAAACTTAAACGGGGGAACAGTGAAGGTTTATCGGCTTCAATGAAGTATTTTTGGCAATCGTTAGTGGGTCTAGTTGTCGCTATATTTTTATTTAATAGCGCTCAGGTTCCTGCGGAAACAGAGTTGATCGTGCCGTTTTTTAAGACAGTCATTATCCCTTTAGGGGGGTTCTATATCGTATTGGCATATTTCGTTATTGTTGGAACCAGCAATGCAGTGAATTTAACAGATGGGTTGGACGGGTTAGCTATTCTTCCAGCAGTAATGGTAGCGGGAGGGTTGGCAATCTTTGCTTATTTATCAGGGCATGCTAATTTTGCCAGTTATTTGTCCATTCCTTATTTACCGGAGGCCGGTGAGACTGTTATTTTCGCAACAGCCTTGATGGGTGCTGGGTTGGGTTTTTTGTGGTTTAACACGTACCCAGCTATGGTGTTTATGGGTGATGTAGGTGCATTGGCTTTAGGGGCGGCTTTAGGGTTGTTAGCTGTTATTGTTCGCCAAGAAATTGTATTGATGATTATGGGTGGCGTTTTTGTAGTTGAAACACTATCAGTCATTATACAAGTCGCTTCTTTTAAATTGACCGGTAAACGAGTGTTTCGTATGGCGCCTATTCATCATCACTTTGAACTTAAAGGGTGGCCCGAGCCAAGAGTGATTGTACGATTTTGGATTATTACCGTTATTTTAGTTTTGATTGGATTAGCTACGCTGAAACTAAGATGATGAATCTAGAGACGGTAAAAAAAAATATAGCTCAGAAAACAGGTCTTGCTACGGCGCCGACCCATATTTTGATTGTGGGTCTGGGTGTGACCGGTCTTTCTATTGCTCGTTTTCTAAAAAAGATAGAGCTTAACTTTTCGCTCATTGATAGCCGTCCAAATTTGGGAAATTTAACGCAAATAAAAGCAATGTTTGCAGATTCTGAATTATTCACGGGTGGATTCCCGGAAGCCGAGTTTAGGGGGGTTACCCACCTATTTGTCAGTCCGGGTGTGTCGTTGGATGAGCCTGCAATTGCAAAGTGTTTGAATGAAGGGGCTGTTTTATTAAGTGATATTGATTTATTTGCTTTTTGTATTGATGCACCGGTGATTGCAATTACGGGGTCAAATGGGAAAAGTACCGTTACTACCATGGTTGAAGATATGGCTCGAGTTGCGGGTATGAAGGTTCGAGCCGGTGGCAATTTGGGCGTTCCCGCGCTGGACTTAATAGCCGATGATATAGCGTTGTATGTTTTGGAATTATCAAGTTTTCAATTGGAAAGAATGACCGCATTGAAGCCACAAGCTGCCGTAGTATTGAATGTCAGCAGTGATCATATGGATCGGTATTCTAATATTGAGGTTTATGCGAACGTAAAAAGTAAAATTTATGATCATGCGACGACGTGTGTCATTAATGTGGATGATCCAAGAGTCTTAGCGATGGTGACTTTAAAGCCAACAACTATAACGTACAGCGTTACCAAGAGGGCAAGTTTTAGTGTGAGAAATGAGAGCGGGTCATCATGGTTGGTTAAGGGGGGTAAGGCGGTTATAGCCCGAAGTCAGATTTTAGTCGTGGGTGAACACAATACGAGTAATGCTCTTGCTGCAATGGCTTTGGCTACAGCCGTAGGTATACCGATGGAATCAATAGTCGACGCGTTAAGGGATTATCAGGGTTTGCCACATCGGTTGCAAATTGTCTCTGTTGATCATGAGTTGATTTGGGTTAATGACTCAAAGGCAACCAACCCCTCTTCATGTATGGCGGCGTTAAAGGCGTTTGATGAAAAGGTGGTTTTAATTGCTGGCGGGGATTGTAAAGGAGCCGATTTAACAGAATTAGCAACCATCATTCAACAACAAGCACGAATAGTTATTTTATTCGGTCGCGATGCGCAACGTATTGAAGATGCATTAGAAAATAGTGTGCCAGTTTATAATTCTAAAACCTTAGAGGGGGCTGTTTTAGTTGCAAAAGAGTTGGCTATTGCGGGTGAAACAGTATTGTTATCACCGGCGTGTGCAAGTCTGGATCAATTTAAAGATTATCAGGAGCGAGGGGATATATTTGCGCAAACGGTAAGAAGGATAGCGGCATGAAATTGATTCAAGCGTGTCGGGAGACGATGACCGATTTGCGAAATCATTATGATGGAATTTTAGCTATTTCAGCAATCAGCATTTTGATGATTGGTTTTGTTATGGTGACATCGGCCTCATTACACTTAGGCGGTAAAATAGCAGGTAATCCGTTTCATTACCCGGTACGACAGTTCATTCATATTTGTTTAGGGGTTGGTTTTGGGGCTGTTATTTTAACCATCAATATGAGGTTCTGGGAAAAGTCAGGTCAATGGCTATTTTTATTCGGAGTGTTTTTACTGGTTATGGTTTTGATTCCTGGCGTGGGTGTCAAAGTTAATGGCAGTATGCGTTGGATTCAATTGATTGGTTTTAGAGTTCAGGTATCAGAAATTGTGAAACTGTTTTCTGTGATTTATATGGCGGGTTATGTTGCGCGGCATCAAGAGGTTGTTAAAGTTTCTGCTTATGGAATCGTAAAGCCTTTAATGCTGTTTTCATTTGCGTGTGTATTCTTATTGTTGGAGCCAGATTTTGGGTCAGCTGTTGTAATTTTAACCATCGCAATGGGCATTATGTTTTTAGGGGGAGCTAGATTGTGGCAATTTTTAGCTTTGGGTGTATTTTTAGTTTCAATGGCTGTAATGCTTTGTTATTTTTCTGAATATCGGTGGGCGCGAATTACCAGTTTTCTTGATCCGTGGGCAGACCCATTAGATAAAGGCTTTCAATTGGTTCAGGCCCTTATAGCCTTTGGTCAAGGTGAATGGGTGGGCGTGGGGTTAGGTAGCAGTATTCAAAAGTTATTTTATTTGCCTGAAGCCCATACGGATTTTTTGTTTTCGGTCATTGCTGAAGAATTAGGTTTGCTGGGTGTGGTTACAGTGATAGCTTTATTTACGGTATTTATTTGGCGCGCATTCGTGATTGGTGAGAAAGCTGAGAAAGCGGGGTATCTGTTTTCCGCCTTTATTGCTTATGGATTGGCGATATGGTTTGGTTTTCAGGCTTTCGTAAATATCGGAGTCAATATGGGTATGTTACCCACGAAAGGACTGACTTTGCCGTTGATGAGTTATGGCGGTGGAAGCATGATCGTGATGTGTGCGGGAGTTGCATTACTATTTAGAATTAACATGGAAACAGAAAAAATAACGTCATCAGTACCTAAAGGAAAAAGGGAATGGATAGGCGCATAGTGATCATGGCAGGTGGAACAGGCGGGCATGTATATCCTGCCTTGGCAGTCGCTTTGCAGTTGCAGAAGGAAAATTGGCAAGTGACATGGATGGGAACAAAAACGGGGATAGAATCAAGAGTCGTTCCTGAAAATAATCTAGTGATAGATTATGTGTCGGTTTCGGGTGTCAGAGGAACAGGGTTGTGGCGTCGATTCGCGGTACCGTTTATGTTGCTGAAATCAATTTTTCAGGTTTTTGGCATCCTCAATCGGCGTAAGCCAGCAGTGATATTGGGTTTAGGGGGTTTTGTGGCAGGACCCGGAGGAGTGGTCGCTAAGATGTTGGGTATACCGTTAGTTATTCATGAGCAAAATAGGATTCCCGGTACTACCAATCGTCTTCTTGCAAAATGGGCTGACCGGGTTTTACAAGGGTTTCCACATAGTTTTCCTGAGGCTATGGGTGCTGAGTATGTGGGCAACCCGTTACGACCTGCGATTGAAATGCTGAAGTCGAAAAACTCCTCTGTGCAGAAGCCTTTAAATATATTGGTTCTAGGAGGCAGTTTAGGGGCCCGTAAGTTAAATGAAATAGTACCGGATACCTTTGCCATGATTCAATCGGTAAATGTGGTTCACCAAACCGGTTTGGCCATGCATGAGCAGGTTAAGGCATGTTATTTAAATCACAAAAGATCTGTTGAGGTAGTGGCTTTTATTGAAGATATGGCTGCACGATATAGTTGGGCAGATTTAATAATCTGTCGTTCAGGGGCCATGACAGTCAGCGAAGTTGCAGCCGCAGGTTTGCCCAGTATTATGATTCCTTTTCCTTTTGCGATAGATGATCATCAAACAGCAAACGCACAATATCTGGTCGATGTTAAGGCCAGTATTTTGATCGCGCAATCAAAATTGAATGCAAAACGATTGGCTCGGGAAATAGAGTATTTAATTGATCATCCGTCACAATTAGTACAAATGGGTAACGCCGCAAGACAATGTGCGCAATGGGATGCAACCAAAATCGTCGCTAATATTTGTATTGATGAGGGGTCAATATGAACCGGCCTGAGAGTGTCATAACATTACAAGATATGGGCCATATTGAGAAAATACATTTTGTTGGCATCGGCGGAACGGGGATGAGCGGTATTGCGGAAGTATTGCTTAATCTAGGGTTTAATATTTCAGGCTCAGACCAATCCAGTAGCGTCATTACCGAGCATTTAATCGGTTTAGGTGTGGACATTAGTTCTGAACATAACGCCGTGAATGTAGAGCATGCAGATGTAGTGGTGGTTTCATCAGCAATTGAATCAAATAATATAGAAATAAGAACCGCAAAACAGAAACGTATACCGGTCATTCCGCGGGCTGAAATGTTAGCGGAATTAATGCGCTTTCGGTACGGTATTGCGATAGCAGGCACGCATGGAAAAACGACCACCACTAGCTTGATTGCCAATATGATGGCTGAAGGTGATTTAGATCCGACCTTTGTTATTGGTGGGCGGTTAAACAGTTCGGGGGCTAATGCGAAATTGGGATTAGGTCATTATTTAGTGGCTGAGGCGGATGAAAGTGATGCTTCATTTTTACATTTGCAGCCCATGATGGCGATAGTGACAAACATTGATCGTGATCACATGGAAACCTATGAAGGGGATTATCAGCGTTTACAAGATGCATTTCTCGAATTTTTATCACACTTGCCTTTTTATGGTCTGGCTGTGGTTTGTGTGGATGACCCGGGTGTTAAGTTGCTTTTACCTAAAATATCGAAGCCTTGTAAGACCTATGGTTTCACCGTTGATGCAGATGTGTATGCTACAGAAATAAAACAAAAGGGTTTACAAACAATCTGTCAGGTTCAGCGATGGGGCGACCATGGTGTTTTGAATATTACTTTAAATATGCCGGGTTTACATAATTTACTGAATGCGCTAGCGGCCATTACAGTGGCGACTCATTTGAATGTTTCAGACCAAGCGATTATAGGAAGTTTAAAAACATTTAGTGGGGTTGCTCGAAGGTTTCAAATTAACCAAGAGTTTGACTATCAGAATGAGAAAGTAACGTTGGTGGATGATTATGGTCATCATCCCCGTGAAATACAAGCCACATTGGAGGCATTAAAACAAGCGTGGCCAAAACGCCGATCAATCGTAATTTTTCAACCCCATCGTTATACCCGGACACGTGATTTATTTGAAGATTTTGTTAAGGTGCTTTCATCAGTTGATATTCTTATTTTGCTGGAAGTGTATTCTGCAGGTGAATCAATAATAGCCGGCGCGGACGGGCGAGCGTTGGCGCAGGCTATTAGAGCTAGAGGGCAGGTTAACCCCGTTTTTGTAGAACATAGAACGGATTTGCTGGAGATTTTAGAAGCATTAATTCAACCTAAAGATGTGGTATT